>JAGWBS010000075.1 GCA_021295775.1 Pseudomonadota bacterium
AGCAGGTTCACCCAGTAGTTGTGGTTGCGTTCGAGCGTGTCCGCCTCCCAGCGGTCCAGCCGCGCACCCACGCCGAACTCCCAGTCGCCCACGCGGTAACTGGCGGTGGCGAAGAACGCCTTGTTGGTGCGCTCGCGGTCGCGGTTCTCGAACGGGAAGTAGAGCCGGTTGCCGGTCTCCTGCTCGAAACTCGGCGTCTGGACCGGCGTCCCGAGCCGGGGGTCGTCGTCGGTGCTCGGCAGCGCGTTGCGGTCGGCGGCCGAGAGCGGCTCGAGGATGCCGAGCGAACCCTCGCGGCCGCAGTCCCCGAACAGGTCGCAGAGTACGTCGGTGGTCTGGTAGAAGGTCGCCCAGGAATCCCAGTCGTTCTCCCACTTGGCGTAGTAGGCGCCCACCAGCCACTCGAAAGGCCCGTCGCCGGCCGAAGTGAAGCGCAGCTCGTGGGTCTGCACGCGGGTCTCTTCGGGCCGCACCAGGTCGAAGCCGACCTCCGTACTCACGTCCAAGTCCGTGGTGCGCAGGCCCTCCGCGTCGGTGAGCGCGCCCAGGTAGGTGAGGCTGCCCAGGTCGAAATCGCGGGTCAGCTCCAGCAGTCCGCCGGTGGTCTCGCGGTCGTTGCGGCCCGCGAAGGTGAGTTCGCGCTTGCGGCTGTACTGGAGGCGGTTGCCGTCCTCGACCCGCCAGTTGTTGTTGCCGCCGTCGAGTTCGTTGTGTCGCACGGCCGCGTACAGCCGGGTGCGCTCGTCGAACTCCGCCAGGAAGGACACTCGGAACCCGAACTCTTCGCGCTCGTTGGGGTGGCGGCGCCAGCGTTCCGTCACGTCTTTGGTGTAGGAATTCGGCGTGTCCGCGCCGAAGAACGTCTCCGGTACGCCGTAGGGCCAGAGCGTTTCGAGCTGGCTGTCGCGGCCGTTGCGCCGCTCCGGCCGGATGGCCGTGACGAAGCCTTCGTCTTCCTTGGTGTAGCCGAAGATGCGCAGGGCGGCGCGTTCGCCGAGCGGCGCGTTCACGGTGGCCGACAGGTTGGTCATGCTCTGGCCACCGACCTCGGCTTCGGCGTTCCCGCTCCACTCCCCGAGCTGCGGCCGGCGGGTGACGAATTTGACCGCCCCGCCGATGTTGCTGCCGCCGTAGAGCGTTCCCTGCGGGCCCTTGAGCACCTCGAGGCGCTCCATGTCGCCGAACTCGGCGGAGGCGTCGACGAAGATCTGCGTGCCGTCCACGTAGAAGCCGACGCCCTGGGTGTTGCCGAACGAGCCTACCCCGCGGATGGTCACGTTCGGGTTTCCGTCGGCGCGGGACGAGAGGTTGAGGTTGGTGACCTGCAGGCCGATGTCGTTGATGTGCGTGATCTGGCCCTGCTCCAGCTCGAAGCCGGACAGGGCCGATACGGATTCCGGAATCTCCCGCAACGACTCGGCGCGCTTGCGCGCGGTGACCGTGATCTCCTCCACGGCGGCTGCGGCGGTGCCGGCCTCCGAGGACTCCTCCTGGGCCGCCGGCGCGCCGGGATACGCTCCCAGGGCCAGCCAGACCGCCGCGGCGGCGCACGCCGCGGGTCGACGCAGTGCTCGCATCGTCTCCCCTCCCCTGTCCCTGGAGATTCCCGCGGCGGGAACGCCGGAACGATCGCCGTCGCGGTGAGCCCCCGGCGGAGTTTCGCCGGAACGGGACAACCCTTGGCTCGTTGAGCCTAGCAGGCTAGCCGGACAGAAAGCACCGACAATCTTCTTCGGAAAGAGCGACCGAGCGCCCCGTGTGCGTATCCAGCCAGACCCAGTGGTGGGTGAAGTTCGCGACCGGCCGCCCGTCCGTGGCGGCGTTCACCGCGAACTCCTGGTCGAAGCCTCGCTCGTCCGCCGCGAGCGTCCGCACCTGGATGGTCGCCCCTTCGTCCCAGCGCAGGGGAGCGCGGTAGCGCGCCTCGGTGGCGCGCTGTACGGCGACCACGTGGTCGGGCTTGGACACGCCGCAGTGTTGCTCGAAGGCGGCGTAGGCCATCTCGGTCAGGGCCAGAAGGACGCCCGCGTGGACGAAGCCGGTCGAAGTGAAGGTGTCGGTGTGGCGTGTCGGGTAGGTAATCTGGAAGGCCATTCGCCCCAGTCTAGGCCGGAGCGGCGGCGGGAGGGGAGCCTGGCGGGGTTATGCTGGCCGGCGCCGTCCGGGGAGGACCGAATGACGCCGATCGAGCGACTCGTGGCGCTGGAGGAGATCCGCCAGCTCGCCCAACGCTACGCCGTGTATCTGGACGCTCGCGACCTGGACCGTCTGGTGGAGCTCTACCCGCCCGACGTGCGCGTGGGCCGCGAACGGCGCGGGCGCGAAGCACTGCGAGAGGACTTCGACCGGCAGTTGCGCGCGGTCGGCATCACCTTCCTGCACGTGGGCAATCACGTGATCGACTTCGAAGCCGACGACCGCGCCCACGGCATCGTCTACTGCCGGGGAGAGATCCAGGACGGGGGGCACGACTCCGAGCGCTGGATCATCCACGCCATCCAGTACCACGACACTTACGAGCGGCGCGACGGCCGCTGGTACTTCTCGCGCCGCAGGCACCTGCTGGTCTACGGGGCCGACCTGGGGGTCAATCCGCTGAGCCTGCCGCCGGCCGAATGGCCGCGGAGTCAGACCGGCCTGGGCAGCGTGCCCCACGATCTGGAGACCTGGCGGCGCTTCTGGGGGATCGAGCCGGCCTGAGCCCTGCCGGGGACGCGAACGGGGGCCGCGTCAGGGGACCGATTCGTCGAACTCCTGGCGGATGTGGCCCGCGGCCCGCAGGCGCTCGTACTCCTCGTCGTCCACGCCCAGCAACTCCCGGTACACGTACTCGTTGTGCTCGCCGAAGGCGACCGGAGCCTGGAAGAACTCGACCGGCGTCTCGGAGAAGCGCAGGAACGGCGCCATGTAGCGGAAGGTGCCGACGTCGTCCTGGAGCTGCCGGGGCTGGAACAGCCCGCGCGCGGCCACCTGCGGATCGTCGTGGACGCGCGAAGCTTCCAGCACCGGCGCGCAGGGCACCCCGGCGGCCTGCAGGCGGTGGAAGAGATCGTAGTCCTCGAAACCGGCCGTCCAGCGGCCCAGCTTCGCGTCGATCCGGTCGTGCTCGGACCGGCGCCCCTCGGCGTGCGCGAGTTTCGGATCGCGCGCCCACTCCGGGTCTCCCATCTCCCGGCGCAGCGCCTCCCACTCCTCGTCGCAGGTGACCGAGAGCCCGATCCAGCGGTCGCCGGCCTCCTCGACCGGCCCGGCCGCGCGGCACGGGTAGAGGCCCTGCGGCGCGTGTCCGTAGATCGAGCGGTTGCCGGCCCGCGGCGGCTCCTGGCCGTTCAGCTCGTACTCCATCAATCCCGGCCCGAGCATCGCGGTGGCGTTCTCGGCCTGGGCCATCTCGATCAATTGCCCCCGCCCCGTGCGGTCGCGGTGCCAGAGCGCCATCAGGATCGCCAACACCGCGTTGTTGCCGGCCAACTGGTCCCCCGCCAGGCTCATCGACGTCTGCGAGGGGTCCAGGTCGGGGTAGCTGCGCAACAGTGTGTGGCCGATGACGGCCTCCATCTGGATGCCGAAGGCGCGCGCCTCGCGGTACTCGCCGTCGGAACCGAACGCCGGCATGCGCAGCGCAAGGATGTCCGGGCGCTTGTCGCGCAGCCAGTCGTAGTCGATCCCCAGGCGTTCCATCGTGCCCACGGCGCTGTTCTCGACGAAGACATCGCACTCGCGGACCAGGCGCCCGAGCACGTCGAGACCCTCCGGGCGGCGGTAGTCGACGGTGAAGCTTTTCTTGTTGCGGAACAGCGCCACGTAGGTGGGGCAGTAGTTCCAGGGGCGCGGGCCGAGCTGCCGGTTGGGGTAGCCGGACGCCAGCGCGCGGCCGGTCTCCAGGATGGCCGGGGGCGGATGCGCCTGCCCGCGGGTGTTGGGCTGCAGCACGTAGGGGTTCTCGATCTTGATCACCTCGGCGCCCAGGTCGCCCAGGATCATGGTCAGGTACGACCCCGCCCACACGCCGGTGAAGTCGGCCACGCGCACTCCGTCCAGGGGCAGGCTCGGCATCAGCGCACTCCCACCACGCCCTGCGCGGCCAGCTCGCGGATCCGCGCGGCGGCGTAGCCCAGTTCGTCCAGCACCTCCTCGCTGTGCTGCCCCAGCAGCGGGGCGCTTCGGCGCAGTTCGAAGGGCGAGTCGTGCATGACGAACGGCCGGCCGGGCGCCTCGATCTCGCCCAGGACCGGATGCTCGGCCTTCTGCCAGAAGCCCCGGCCGCGAAAGTGCGGATCCTCGTAGATCTCCCGGACCGTGAAGAGCGGGCCGCACATCACCTTGGCGCGGCGCGCCTCCGCCCAGACTTCGCGCTTGCCGCGCTGCATCAGCCACTCCAGCAGGTGCGCGTTGAACTCCTCGATCAGCGGTCCGTTCGCGCGCAGGCGCGGATCCTGCCACTTGGGATCCTGCAGCCACTCGGGATGGCTGAGCATGTCCGCCACGCGGTCCAGCCGGTCGGAGCTGCCCAGCTCGACGTAGCCGTCCGCGCACGGGTACACGCCCGCCAGCAGGCCCTGGGCGCCGATCGGATAGCGGGGCGACTTGAGCCCGGAGTACTCCGCCCCCATCACGGTCGCGTGGCGGCGGTCGGCGCCGCCCAGGTGCGTGTCCGCGATGGACAGGTCGACGTGCTGGCCGATCCCCTGTCGCGCGCCGACCATCAGCGCCGCCAGGGCGGCCATGGCGGCGGCCCCGCCCGACTGCACCAGCGCGGCCGAGCCGTAGAGCTTGACCGGCTCGCGCTCGGCCACGCCTTGCGAGAAAAGCTCCCCGGCGAAACCGAAAAGCGTCAGGTCGGTTCCCCGGTAGTCGGCGTAGGGGCCGGTCTGGCCGAAGTTGGTGATCGAGACCAGCGGCAGGGACGGCTTGGCCGCGCGCACGAACTCCCAGCCGACGCCCAGCCGGTCCAGCGTGCCCGGGCGGAAGCTCTCGACCACCAGGTCGGCCTCGGCGAGCAGCCGCCCGAAGACCTCGCGCCCCTCGGCCCGCTTCAGATCGAGCACCAGCGAGCGCTTGTTGCTGTTGTAGAAGAAGAAGGTGCCGCTCTTCTCCGGGTGCGGGTCGCCGTCCAGGAAAGGCGGCAGTCGGCGGGCGGGGTCGCCGCCGGGGCGCTCCAGCTTGATCACGTCGGCGCCGTAGTCTCCCAGCAGCCGGGTTGCGTAGGGCCCCGCGATGTACTGGGTCAGATCGAGCACTTTCACGCCCTGGAGCGGTCCCGCCACGCGCCCTCCTGTTCCGGCGCCCAGCATAGCCGAGGCGCGGGACGCCGCGGGTGGGCGGGCATCGCGGCGTCCGGCCGGGGCGACGCGCACCCCGGAGCCCCTGAAATTCGGTTCTCAGACCTGCGCGGCGATCCCGTCCGCCCCGCGCCGCAACGCGATCCGCCGGGCCCGGCCGGGGTTGGGGGAGCCGGGCGTGTGCCCCAGCAGACGGATCTCCGCCCGCAGTTCGGCGGGCTCGAGTTCGAGCAGACCGACCGTCCCCAGGCGGTATTCCTTGTGGTGCGGCAGCGTCGGACTGCCGGGATTGAGGAACACCACCTGGTCGCGGTACTCCAGGCGCTCGAGGTGCGTGTCGCCGGCGATCAGCACGTCGACCCGCTCCCCGCCCAGGTGGTGGTCGAGCAGCACCGGGATCGGGCGCGACTCCGGGCGGAGCTGATGCACCATCCCGACCCGCCAGCCCTCGGCGTCGAAGATCTGCACGTCTTCCATCCGCGGGTGCTCGAACAGGTCGTTGTTGCCCCGCGTGACCAGGATCGGGCCGAACTGCCCGCACCACTCGAGCACGCTGGGAGCCGTCACGTCGCCGGCGTGTAGAATCAGGTCCACGCTCGCCAGGAACCCGGCCATCTGGGGACCCAGCTCGTCGAGCTGCCGGATCACCGAGGGCAGGTGGGTATCGGAGATCACGGGAGCCGATCGGAGCGGGGCAAACCGGCAAGATCCAGAGGGAGGAGCATGGCTCAGGAACGCAGCGCCGCGATCGTCGGCATCCACGAATACCCGCTGCGGGTGGCGCCGGGCGTCTCCGCCATGGACATCAAGATCGACTCGATCCGCGCGGCGCTGGACGACGCGGGACTGTCCTGGGGCGACATCGACGCCGTCTACGACGCCGGCGACGGCGAGGCGGGCGGCGGGCTGCAGCTCTCGGCCTACCTGGGCCTGCGGCCGCGCGTGATCGACACCACGCAGGTCGGGGGCTCGTCCTTCGAGTTCCAGGCGGCGCACGCCTGGCGCGATATCGCCGCCGGCCGCTGCCGCGTGGCGATCCTGAGCTACGGCTCGACCTCGGCCAGCAACCGGGTGGCGATCGGCACCGGCAGCATGCGGGCGATGGGCGGTGCCGGGAACTGGCAGTCGAATATGGAACTGCCCTACGGCTCCACCCTGATCGCCAACTACGCGCTGGTGAAGCAGCGCCACATGCACGAGTACGGGACGACCACCGAGCAGCTCGCCGGCATCTCGGTCGCCACCCGCCGCCACGCCATGCGCAACCCCGACGCGGTGCGCGCGATGACCGACCTGGAGTTCGTCGGGGTGAACGAGATCACAGCCCAGGACGTGCTCGAATCGCGCATCGTGGCCGACCCGCTGCACCTGCTGGAGTGCTGCATGATCAGCGACGGCGGGGGCGCGCTGGTGATCGCGTCGCCCGAGGTCGCGCGCGACGCGCGCAAGCCGCCGGTCTGGATCATCGGCAGCGGCGAGGCCACCAAGTACCGCGAGAACGGCGGCGACATCACCACCAGCGCCGGCGCGCAGAGCGGCCCCGCCGCCTTCGGCCAGGCGGGCGTGTCCCCCGACGAGATCGACATCGCCATGATCTACGACTCGTTCACCATCACCGTCGCGGTCTGCCTGGAGGACCTCGGCTTCTGCGCCAAGGGCGAGGTGGGCGAGTTCGCGGCCGGCGACCGGCTGGCCTTCGACCGGCCCGGGCTGGCGCTCAACACCGACGGCGGCGGGCTGTCCTCCAACCACCCCGGAATGCGCGGCATCTTTCTGCTGCTCGAGTCGGTCCGCCAGCTCCGCGGCGAATCCCACTCCCAGGTCCCCGGCGCGAGGCTGGCGGTCGCGCACGGCAACGGCGGCTCCCTGGGCGGCACGCACACCGGCGGAACCGTCATCCTGGCGAAGGACTGAACCCATGCCCAAGCGACCCCAACCCCGCTTCCCCGAGCCCAACAGCCAGCCCTTCTGGGAGGGCGTCCGCGAGGGAGAGCTGCGCTACCCCACCTGCGACGCCTGCTCCGAGGTGGTCTTCTATCCGCGCCTGCACTGCCCCTTCTGCGGTTCGCGCGAGCTGAGCTGGAAGGTCTCGCGCGGCGAGGGCAGCGTCTACACCTACTCGGTGGTGCGCCAGAACCGCATGCCCGGCTTCATCGAGCTGGGCGCCTACTCGGTCGCCTACATCGACCTCGACGAGGGCTTCCGCATGCTGAGCAGCGTGGTCGGCGTGGACGACCCGACGCGCGACATCCACATCGGCCAGCGCGTCAAGGTCGAGTTCGAGCCCCAGGAAGAGGGCGACTACCCCATCCCGGTCTTCCGCCCGATCTAGTCGAACCCGTCCGTCCGACGGGTTCCGGGCGCCGGCGATCGGCTCCAGCCCGGAGGCGGCGATGCTTCGTCTGTACGACAACCACCTGTCCGGCAACGGCTACAAGCCGCGCTTGCTGCTCGCCCACCTGGGCCGGGCCTACGAGCGCGTCGAGGTCGACACCCTGAAGGGCGCGACCCGCACTCCGGAGTTCCTGGCCCGCAACCCCAACGGGCGGATCCCGCTGCTGGAGCTGGAGGACGGCACGCACCTCGCCGAGTCCAATGCGATCCTCTTCTACTTGGCGGAAGACTCGCCGTTTCTGCCCTCCGATCGCCTGGCCCGCGCCCTCACGCTGCAGTGGATGTTCTTCGAACAGTACAGCCACGAGCCGTTCATCGCCGTCGCCCGCCACTGGATCCAGCACGCCGAGATGACCGAGTCGCAGCGCAGCCAGCTTCCGGACAAGCGGGCCGGAGGAGACGCCGCGCTCGCGGTCATGGAGGAACACCTGCGCGAGGCCGACTGGTTCGGCGGCGACGGGATGACGATCGCCGACATCGCACTCTACGCCTACACCCATGTCGCGGACGAGGGAGGCTTCGACCTGGGAAGCTATCCCGCCGTCGGCGACTGGCTCGCCCGGGTCCGGGAACGCCCCGGACATGTCCCGATGGAACCCGTGGCCGAAGGCGTCATCGCCCCGACCGAGTCCTGACGGGCATCCCGAAGCGGGTCGAAGCCGCGCTCTTCCATTCCGGCGATCGAGGCGAGGGCGCTTCAGCCGCGGCGGAAGATGGCGCCCTGGGAGTTGAAGAAGAAGCCTCCCGCGGTGACCAGCGCCACGCTCGCGTCCGGGACCTGGCGCTCGCCGGCGGTGCCGCGCAACTGGACGACCGCCTCGCGGATGTGGCCCGAGGCGCGGGTCGCGCCTTCGGACAGCGAGCCGCCGTGCGGGTTCATCGGCACGCGGCCGTCGATCAGCACGCGGTTGCCGGCGGCGTCCCAGTGCGACTCCAAGAAGCGGCCCGCCCCGCCCGGCTCGCACCAGCCGGCGTTCTCGATCCAGTTCAGGGTGATGATGGTGAAGCCGTCGTAGGGCAGATAGACGTCGACGTCGGACAGCCACAGGTCGCTCTTGGCCTTGAGCTGCTCGATCACCACATGCTGTCCGTGGCGCGACAGGTCGAGGAGCTGGTCCTCGTCGTTGCGGTCGACCAGACCGACGCTGGCGGCGTGGATCAGCACCGGGTCGGGCCGCAGCTCGCGCGCCCGCTCCGCGGTGGTCAGCACGAAGGCGTCCGCTCCGTCGACCGGCAGGTCCATGTCCAGCATCGACAGGGGCTCGCGGATCATGCGCGCGTCGAGGTAGTCCTGCATGTCGATCGGCGTGCGGATCGCCGCCAGCGGGTTGCCTACGGCGCCCGTCCGGCTGTTGATCGCGACGTAGCCGAAGTCCTCGCGCCGCGCGCCGTACTCGTGGATGTAGCGGCTGGCCCAGGACGCGTACCCCGCCGCGCCCTGCACCAGTTCCGGGACCGGCCGGACGCCGGCGCCCACCGTGCGCCGGAACGGATCCCGGGCCGCCGAGCGGGAGTTCCAGGGCGAGCGCATCACGGCGAAGCAGAGCAGCACTGCCTCGCAGGAGCCGGAGAAGACCGCGTTCATGGCATCGACCAGGCCGAAGCCCGCCACCGGCTGGGCGCTGGCGAAGTGGCTCACGCGCTGGATCCCGAGCATCGACGCCAGCCGGGGCGGATTCGGCGAGCCGGGCTCGGCGGCTACGGTGATTCCGTCGATGTCGTCCGCGCCCAGGCCGGCGTCCCGGATGGCCGCGATCGACGCCTCGCAGGCCAGCGAGGCGGAGGAACGCCCGCCGGCGTCGCGCCGGAAGCCGGTCGATCCGACGCCCACGATCGCCACCTGGTCCTTGATCGGATTGCGCGCCATCGCGACCGCCTAGCCTTCCGCCGGCCGGAACACCGGAAACGGCGCCCCGAAGCGCTCGATCCAGTGCAGCTCGACCGCCAGTCCGATCTCCAGCCGCTCCCTGGGACAGTCGACGACGGTGGTGGTGAAGCGCAGCCCGGCCTGCTCCGCGAGCTCCACGCTCGCGACCGGATGCGGTCCCGCGGCGTAGTCGACGTCGGGCGCCGGGGGACCCTGGTGCAACCAGGTCAGCAGGTGGACGCTTCCGCGCCCGCTCACCGGCGTGGGCTCGACCGCCGACGACCAGCAGCGGGGGCAGACCGGCTTGGGCGGGTGGTGCCAGAAACCGCAGTCCCGGCAGCGGTTCAGACGCAGTTCGCGCGCCAGCCAGCCGCGGTACAGGTGCTTGGTGTCGTGGTCCATGCGCACGTAGGGAAAGCGCTCGACCAGCTCCGCTTCAGTGATTTCGACATCCGGTGGCATGGCCGGTATTGTCCCACAGCCCCGGCGGACCCGGCAGCGGACGCCCCGAGGCCGGCTTGGAGAGGCGGGAGATGAGAGGACGCGGCCGCGGCGTGACGCGCGAGATCCACCCCTCGCGGCCCCCCGCGGAGCTTCCCGACGACCCCGAGGAGATCGTCGCCCGCATCCTCGACGCGGAGCGCCGCGGGGAACTGTATCCGCTCTACCACCGGCTGCGCTCGCTGGCTCCGGCGCATTCGACGCAGGTCGCCGGACTCCCTCCGGGCTGCTGGATGCTGACCCGCTTCCGCTACGTCGACCGGGTCGCGCGCTCGCCGGCCGCGGTCAACGACCCCCGGACCGCCGAGGTCTTCAACCACGGCGGCGACGGGGGCGCGTTCTACCAGCTCATGCGCCACGCCATGCTTTTCCTGGAAAAGCCCGACCACGACCGCGTGCGGCGGCTGGTCTACAAGGCGTTCACTCCGGCGGCCGTCGCCCCCGTGCGCGCGCTGACCGAGCAGGTCGCCCACGAGCTGCTCGACGCCGCGCAGCCGAACGGCGAGATGGATTTCGTGGAGCAGTTCTCGTACCCGCTGCCGGTGCGGGCGATCATGCGGCTGCTCGGCCTGCCCTACGCCGACCAGGAGCGGATCGAAGAGTGGGCCTGGGACTTCTCGCGCGCCGGCGACCCCATGTCCGCGACGCCGGAAATCGTCGAGCGCGGAAACGCCGCCGCCCGCGGCTTCCACGACTACTTCGAGCGCGTGATCGAGGGGCGGCGCAGCCGGCCGGGCGAGGATCTGATCAGCGCGCTGGTGACGGCCGAGGAAGACGGCGGCCGCCTGAGCCGCGAAGAGGCGATCTCGACCTGCGTGCTGCTGCTGCAGGCCGGCCACGAGACGACCTCCGACCTGCTCGGCAACGCGCTCGTCGGCCTGTTCCGGCACCCCTCCCAGCTCGCGCGCCTGCGCGACGAACCCGAACTCTTGCCCCCGGCGGTCGAGGAGCTGCTGCGCTACGACACCTCGGTGCAGATGTCGATGCGCCTGATCCGCGAAGACCTGCGGCTGGACGGTGTGACGCTTCCCGCCGGCAGCATCGCGGCGCTGGTCTACGGCGCCGCCAACCGCGACCCGGAACAGTTCGACCGGCCCGACCGTCTCGACCTCGAGCGCCGGCCCACCCATCTTTCGCTCAGCGCCGGCTCCTATTTCTGCCTGGGCAACGCCCTCGCCCGCACCGAGATTCAGGCCGGCCTGCGCGTCCTGCTGGACCGCGTCCCCTCCATCCGGCCCGCCCGGGACACCTTCGTTCAGCGCCGCACCGCCCGCCTGCGCGGCCCCCAGGAGCTGATGGTCCGCTGGGACGCCTGACGGCGGAGAGCGGCGAGCGCTTCCATCTCCTGCCGCGACAGACGATCCGCAAGCCGTGCTCCCGCAGCCGTGAACTCGATGACAACCGACCGCGCAGCGGACGGATTCTCCGGACAATTCACTGGCCACCCCGGTTCTCGACTCATAACCTGCTCGGACGGGGTCGGCGCGACTCGCGACCGATTTCGCCAGCGAAGGGGACACGATGCGCCGCGGATGGATGGATCCGACTCGACGCTTCGCGATCACGAAAGCGGTCGCAGTTTCTCTCTGTCTCGCGCTCCCGCAACTCGCCGCAGGCGAGAACCGCGCCTACGACGAACCCGCAGACACGGTCCACCCGCTGTTGACCGCTCATTCGCAGGCCATGCGACAGGCGGTCTACAAGGTCACCGACCGTGTGTACGTAGCCGTGGGATACGCCACCGCGAACTCGACGATGGTCATCGGCGACGACGGCATCGTCATCATCGATACCACCGAGAGCCTGGTTTCCGCGGAGGCGATCCGGGCGGAGTTCCGAAAAATCACGCAGCTCCCGGTCAAGGGACTCGTGTACTCGCATCATCACCTCGACCATGTCGGTGGCGCGTCCGCGTTCGCGAGTCTCGAAGACGCGCAGACGGGCCGGGTGACCGTGGTCGCCCACGCAGGCCTCCCGGCGCTGATGGCCGGGTCGACGAACACGAGCACGAATTCGCTCCTGACCCGGGACGTTTCGATGGCGCGCTTCGCCTACATGTTCGGGGCCTACCTGCCGTGGGGGCCGGAGGGAGTCGTGAACAACGGCGCCGGCCCGCCCATGGCGTTCGGCGCCGTGGGCATCGTTCCGCCGAACACCGTCTTCACCGATACCCTCGACATCACGCTTGCGGGGGTGCGCATGCACCTGGTGCACGTGCCCGGCGAGACCGACGACGCCGCCGCCGTCTGGATGCCCGACCTCGGGGTGCTCCAGACGGGCGAACTCATCATGAGCGAGTCGTTTCCGAACCTGTACACGCTTCGCGGTTCCGAGATTCGCAATCCGATGACTTGGGTACGCTCGGTCGACCGGCTTCGAGGGCTTCCCGCAGAGCACCTCGTGCTCTGTCATGGCCGACCGACGAGCGGCCGCGACGAGGTCGCGAGCGTGCTGACGAACTACCGCGACGCCATACAGTACGTCCACGACCAGACGCTCCGCTTCATCCACAAAGGCGGGGGTCCCGACGAGCTCGCGGCTCGTATCCGCGAGCTACCGCCGCATCTCAAGGATCAGCCCTACCTGAGTGAGTTCTACGGATCGGTGGTCAGCGCCGTGAGACAGATCTACCGAAGCTATCTCGGTTGGTTCACGGGCGATCCGACATCACTGGACCCGCTGCCGCCCGTCGAGCGCGCCCGGCGCTATCTGAAAGTCATGGGCGGAGAGGAGCGGGTCCTCGAAGAGGCGCGAAGCGCCCTGGAAGCCGAGGCCTACCGCTGGGCCGCAGACCTGCTCACGCACGTGATCCGCGCGAATCCCGATGCCCGGGAGGCTCGAAAGCTGAAGGCCGAGGCGCTGCGGCAACTGGGCTACCGGCAGATCAACACGAACTTCCGGCACTGGTATCTCACGTCGGCCCTGGAACTCGAGGGTCGGCGACTCGAGTTCCAGCTGGATTGGTTTCGCGAAGCGACTTCGCCGCGAGCGGTCCTGGCCCAGTTGCAATCCGTTCCGACGGAGGGTCTGCTCACTCTCCTGGGTACGCGGCTCCAGGCAGAGCGCACGATCGATGTCCAGCAGACCTTCGCCTTCGTCCTCGACGACACCGACGAGCACTACGCCGTGGAGATTCGTCGAGGCGTGGCCCAAGTTCACCCGCAAGCGCCGGACGGGGCGGATTTCACCCTGAACACCCGCAAGCGCATCCTGGCCGGGCTGGTTTCCGGCCAGACGACCCTGGCACAGGCGCTCGACGCGCAGGACGCGAGTCTGGAGGGAGACCGGCGCGGCGGGGAAGCCTTCCTGGCCTACTTCGACCCGCCGCTCCAGGATTGGTCCGCGCTGCACTTCGGCGTTCGCTGAACCATCCCTGCAAAAGCAATCACTTGAAAAATCGAGTCGGGGACAGCCTCAGACCTGATCGTGGCGGCAATCCCTCCCGAGGCCGTTGCGGTCCTGGCCCGGGCCGGGATCAACGCCTCCGCGGGCGGTCACGACCGGATATACGTGCAGGTCTTCCCCAAGCACGTCGAAGTCGTCCATCTGCTCGAACGATTCGGGTTCTACGAATCCGGCAGGTCCACCGGCAGTCCTCGTCCACGATGCGCTCAGCATCCCGGTCCAGCCCGGATCGCTCATCCTCTTCTACCGTTCCCACGACTCGAAGCACGTTCATGCAGTCGGAGTCGTCGAGGAGACCTTTCGCTCCGGGGACCCGGCCGAAATCCGTCGCTTTGTCGGGCGGCGAACGGTCTACACGGACAGTCAGATCAGTGAGATGTGTTCCGATGGCCGGCCAGTCCTCGCGATTCTTTTCCGCCACGACCGACTGCTGCAGGAGTCGTGGAAGCTGGATCTGCTGATCGAACGGGGCGATGGTCGGGGAGTTCGACGTGGTCGACCAGATCGTGGATATCCCGGAAGCCCTGTGGGAGCGGTTTTCCGAAGTGGCCGGCATCGATCGGGCGGGATTCGACGACTACTACTCGAATTCAGAACTGGGCGTCGGAATCGAGATCTGGAGACACGTTCGTTACCGGAAGGACCTGCCGTTGAACGAAGTGGATCCCGGTGGAAGGCCTCCGCAGAGCTTCAAGTACTTACGGGCTTGACCCGGTCCACGACCCGCATCAGCGGGTCGAGCCAGATCGCTCCGGGGGGGCATCAAGCTCAGTCCGCTCCCTGCAGGCGGAGCCACTTCCCATCGTGCCAATACCAGACTCTCGAAGCCTTTCCGACGAAAGCGTCATTGACCCCGTCGTGATCCAGGGGAGGAGGTTCCGGGCCTCCCAAGGCTGCGTGGTGGTAGCGAATGAACTCCGGATCGACTGCATGGATGGCCCGCGAGAATCCAATATGGCCACCCACGTCTTGCAGATAGTTGCGGTCCGGCACCGGGTTCAAGACGGCGACGTCGCCCGTCGAACTTCCGCGGTAGACGAGGATCGAGGACACGCGCTCGACGGAACACAGCACTGCCAAGTCCATCCGACCAGGATCCGTGAACCGCCCGTGTACAACATTGGCCGGCTCAACGTGGTACCAGACCTGCGGGATGGTGCAGCCCCTCCCATTCAGGTCAACGACCACGTCCGGTGAGATGTCCGGGAACACGTTGGGGGACAACCTCACGGTCTCAAAATCCGCACGGTCCCATCTGTCTGGAGCCTGACGAGTCGCGGCCGTCGGCTTGCCCCGGTCGTCGCTCGCCAAGGCCGCAGTCGGTGACCAAGCGCCGGCACAACCCATCAGGAGAAGCGCAAGGCAACACCATCGGCCGCATGTGCGTTTCGTCATTCCAACCCGGTCTCCCGACCCCCTGCCCAGGCGACTCAATTCTGACCAAGTTCCATGAGCTCGTCAATTCTCCCAGCTCCACCGAAGTGGCGTGCCGGCGTGTCCGCCGGGGGGTCGGCGGCGTCGGCTGACGATCCGCAGGCCACGGCGATCGGGGATGCTGCCCGTCGGCTGATCGAACTCCGGGACCGCTGGCTGAACCCGCTCGAATGGGTCGAGTGGATCGAGGAACCCGCGGGCGACTACCCGGCCCGGCCGGTTACCCGGGACGCGGAGGCGGCCAAGCAGCTCAAGTCCCGGACCCTGACGAACCTGTACAACGACCGTCCGACGTGGTTGGACCAGGCTCATCGGAACCTGGACGCGGCGGTCGTGGAGGCCTGCGGGTGGCCGGCGGACGTCTCGGAGGAGGAGGCTCTGCGGGCCCTGCTGGAGCTGAACTCGTCCAATTGACTCGATAGCCACCATCGGGCGGGGGGCTTCCGGTTCCCTTCGGCTCCGATCCCGGAGAAATCCGGGTGGGTAGAACCTGTGGTGGAAGAACCAGTACTAAATCAAAAAGTCCATTTATAAGCAGTCACTTGAAGGACCAGCGCAAGGACAGCCGCAGGCCGTGTCCCGACAGTTCGGCGCGGGTTTCGGCGAGGTCGAGTTCGAAGGGTTCGCGGCTGCCGTCGCGCCACACGATTTGGCCCCGGCCCCGGCCGGTCTCGACCTTTCCGAAGTCCGCGTAGCGCCAGGCCAGATCGAGCGTCGCCTTCTCGCCCAGCGGCAGCGCGAAGTCCGCCGCCAGCATCCAGGCGAAACCGACCCTGCGTTCGCCGGGAACGACGGTCGTGGTGCGCGTAAACCGCATCCGGGTCTTTTCGATCTCGACCCGGGAAAAGCCGGCTCCCGCCCCGACGAAGGGCCGCAGAGGCCCGAGCCGGGGCAGTCCGGCCCCGCTCAGGTCCAGGTAGACGGCCAGCATCCCGGACAGCGAGGACAGGTCCGCCGAAACGTCCTGGCGAGCCGCGGTCTGAACGAAGTTGGCGCGGCCGTCGAAGGCGAAGTCCGGCCGGTACTCGACGAAGGCCTCGATCCGCAGGGACGGCGCCACGACATAGCCGATTCCCAGCTCGTAACTCTCCGTCGTCCCGAAATCGCCGCCCGAGCGCAGCGGCGCGCCGTCGATCCCCTGCCCGCAGCCGTAGAGGGCTGCGGGCGAGGCGCTCGCACAGTCCCGGTCCTTGAAGTGAGTGTTCCGCGATCCGTCGAGACCCACTCCGGCCCGGAAGTAGAAGTCCTCGCCGGCCGCGGCCGGAGCGGAGGCCGCCAGGACCGCCGCGGACAGCGCCGCCGCGAATCCCGCGGTACCGATCCGGCTCATCGGCGAGCGGGCCGCTCAGCCGATGCGCGCGGCGAGCTCGGCGTGGCGATCCAGAACGGCGAGCGCCTCGTCGCGGCCCATGGGATCGACCATCAGGATCACGCGGTCCACCCCCTCGTCGCGGCAGCGCTTGACCAGGTCTTCGTCGGGCGGGCACCAGTAGGCGCTCACCTCCACCGACTCCGGGTCGCGGCCGGCCGCGCGGAGCTTGGCCCGTAGCGGCTCCAAGTGGTCGAACAGGGTGCCGCCCGGGTCCTCGGCCGTGAGCAGCGGAAACCAGCCTTCGCCGTAGCGGACCACCCGGCCGAGTCCCTTGGGGCCGTTGGCCGCGACGTGGATCGGAGGGTGGGGAGACTGCGCCGGCTTGGGCAGGGCGAAGCTGGGCGAGAACTTCACGTACTCGCCGTCGAACTCGGCCTTCTCCTGCGTCCAGAGCTGCTTCATCGCCGCGATCCGCTCCTCCATCACCGCCAGGCGCGACTCGAAGGCGACGCCGTGGTGGGCGATCTCGGGCGCGTTCCAGCCGCCGCCCACCCCGAACTGGAAACGGCCGTCCGAGAGCTGGTCCAGGCTGGCGACTTCCTTGGCGGTCTGGATCGGATCGCGCTGCACGACCAGGCAGATGCTGGTGCCGAGCAGGATCTCGCGGGTGGTCTCGGCCGCCATCGCCAGCGCCACGAAGGGATCGTGGAGTTCGTAGTACATCTCGGGCAGGCCCGGCTCGCCCGGCCCGGGCGTCATGGGTGACACCGGAATGTGCGAGTGCTCCGGCACCCAGAAGGACTCGAAGCCGCGCGCCTCCGCGGCGGCGGCGAACTCGCCGGGCCTCACCGACCGGCTCGTGGGGAAGATCGTCACTCCGTACTTCATCCTGCCTCCCGGGCCGCCTCTGCGGCGGGGGGAGTCTAGCCGGTTCGTGGTTCGAGGGAGTTTTGCGCTTAGTGGGACGCGGGCCGGGGGTCCTTCGTCGGGCGACGGGTCCCCTCCGCTTCGCTTCGACCACCCCCGGCCCGCTACGTGTTGGCAGAACCGGCGGGGCGCTTCGGGCGGGAGGGGGCTGGGGCTAGGCGATGGCGCCCTGGTCGCGCAGGGTCCGGAGTTCGTCGGGGGACAGGCCTAGGCGCTCGGACAAGATGCGGTCGGTGTCGGCGCCGAGAAGCGGCCAGCTCGGGACTTCGGACTCGGCCGCGTCGTCCTCGCGGCGGAAGGCGATGGGGTTGCCCACCACGGCCACCTCGCGCGATCCGTCGGGCGCGGTGAACTCGTGCACGAAGCCGCGCTCCCGCACGTGCGGATCGGCCCGGATGTCCGAGGCCGTGTTGACGGGGCCGGCCGCAACGCCGTGCCGGGCCAGCTCCTCCGACGCCTGCAGCTTGGTGAGGCGGGCCGCCCAGGCCTCGACGGCGGGCCGGATGACCGTCTCCATGTGCTCGTCCCAGCCGGCGCGGGTGGCGAAGCGCTCGTCCTCGGTCCACTCGGGGTGGCCCACGGCGCTCGCGAAGCGCGGGAAGTGCGGTTCGCGCACCACCTCGACCACGAACCAGCCGTCCGACGCGCGGAACGAGTGCACGATGCCGATGCCTTCCAGCGTCCGGCTCGGCTCGGTGCCCATGCTGGCCACGTGCACGATGTCCGCCAGCGCGATCATCGAGTCGTACATCGAGACGTCCACGTAGCAGCCGCGGCCGGTGCGCTGGCGCTCGAACAGCGCGGCCAGCGTCCCGATGGTGGCGTAGAGCCCGGAGCCGGTGTCGCCCAGCGCGCCGGCCAGCGCCACCAGCGGGGGGCCGTCCCCGCGGCGGGTGTACTCGTACAGCCCCGACATACCCTCCACGATCGGCGCGTAGGCGGCCCATTCGCGGTAGGGGCTGGGCGGGTCCGAGCGGTTGCCGAAGCCCGAGATCGACGTGTAGACCACCGAGGGGTTGACCGTGCGCACGTCCTCGTAGCCGATGCCGAGCCGGTCGGCGGTTCCCGGACGGAAGTTTTCGGTCACGGCGTCGGCGCGCTGCGCCAGGCGCAGGAAAAGATCCCGCCCGGACGGGGACTTCAGGTCCAGAGCGACGCTGGCCTTGCCCAGGTTGTTGCGCACGAAGGTGCTGCCCACTTCCCGGCCGTCGCGGTCCACGAAGCGGGGATTGCCGCCGCGCCCCGACTCGCCGGCCAGCGGCTCGACCTTGACCACCTCCGCGCCCATCAGCGCGAAAAGCTGGGTGGCGTGGGGCATGGCGTGCATCTGCTCCGCGCTCAGGATGGTCACTCCAGACAGGGGTCCGCTCATGCGTTCGCTCCGGAAAGGGGTCTTCCGCCAGCCTAGCAGCGCCGAAAGGCGGCTTTCCACGCGCGCCCGGGCTTTCGGACGCCCGGCTCCGCGTCGCGTCCAGGGGCGGGCGGGCGGGAACGGCCCGCGCGCGTATCATGGCGCGACTCGGGAGGCTTCGCGTGGCACAGGTGCTCGATGGAATCCGGGTGGTGGATCTCGGCACGGGGCCGGCCGCGGGCTTCGCCACCCAGGTGCTGGCCGACTTCGGCGCGGACGTGGTCAAGGTCGAGCCGCCCGGCGGAGACCGTTTCCGGGAGCTGCCCGCCAGCCCGCTGTGGCTGCGGGGCAAGCGCAGCGTGGAGCTGGACCTGTCCGGGCCCGAGGGGCGCGACTCGCTGCTGGCGCTGGCCGGAATCGCCGACGTGCTGGTGGTCTCGGGACCCCCCGGCCGCGCCCAGCGCTGGGGAGTGGACGCGGACGCGGCCCTGCGGCGGAGACCCTCGCTGGTGCACTGCTCGATCAGCGCCTGGGGGCCGCGCGGCGCCTACGCCCAGGACCCCGGCTACGAGGGGGTCGTGGCGGCGCGCAGCGGCCGGATGCTGGCCTTCGAACGGCAGCTCCGACGCCCGGGACCGGCTTTCGCGGCGGTGCCGGTCGCGATCCACGCCGCGGCGCAGGGCGCGGTGCAGGGCATCGTCGCGGCGCTGATCGCGCGCGAGCGCAGCGGCCGGGGCCAGCGCGTGGAGACCAGCCTGCTGCAGGCGCTGCTGCCCTACGATCTGATGGAGCTGCTGCTGGTGCAGCTCGCGGAGCGCACCGGCAGGCCCCAGCCGAGCCTGGCCGCGCTGGGCGGCGACATGCCCACCCTTAACTACCACCCCGTCCTGGCCGCGGACGACCGCTGGATCCAGTGCGGCAATCTGCTCGAGCACCTCTTCCTGGCCTTCCTGGACGCGCTTGAACTGCTGCCCGAGATGCTGCTGGAGCCGCGCTTTCAGGACCCCCCGGGGAGCTGGGACGCCGAGACGGTCGAGGCCGCCCGCGACCGCATCCTGGCGCGCGTGCGCGAGCGCCCCGCGGACGAGTGGATGCGGATCTTCCACCGCAACGGCCACGTCGCCGCCGAGCCCTATCTGACCCCGGGCGAGGCTCTGTCGCATCCCGATCTGGTCGACAACGGCGACGTCTGGGAGATCGACGACCCCGAACTCGGCCGGGTGCGGCAGATTGGGCCGATCGCCCGCCTGACCGAGACGCCGGCGGCGCCCGGCCTCCCGGCGCCCCGGGTGGGCGAGCACACCCCGGAAGTCCAGGGCGGGCACCAGCCCCGGCCCGAGCCCCAGCCGCCCGAACCGGGATCCCCCGGTAGGCCGCTAGAGGGCGTCGTGGTGCTGGAGCTGGCCACGATCATCGCGGCCCCGCTGAGCACCGTCTTCCTGGCGGACCTGGGCGCGCGGGTCATCAAGATCGAAGCCCTGGGGGGCGATCCCTACCGCGGCATGGTGCCCAACGGCTCGACCGCGGTGAAGACCAACGCGGGCAAGGAGTCGATCTGCCTCGACCTGAAGTCGCCCGAAGGGCGCGAGATCGCGCAGCAGCTCGCCAGTCGCTCGGACATCCTGCTGCACAACTTCCGCCCGGGAGTCCCGGAGCGCCTGGGCATCGGCTACGACGAGCTGCGCGCGCTGCGGCCGGATCTGATCTGGGTCTCGGTCAACGGCTACGGGCCGGACGGGCCCAGCGCGGCGCGGCCCTCGACCCACCCGGTGGCGGGCGCCGCGGCCGGCGGGGCCGGACACCAGGCGGCGGCCGCGCTGTCGCGGCGCTGCGAGTCGCTGCAGGAGATCCGCGAGATCTCCCGCCAGCTCATGCGCGCCAACGAGTCGAACCCCGATCCGAACACCTCGGTGGTCGCGGCCTCCGCGACGCTGCTCGCCCTGCTCGCGCGCGAGCGCCACGGCGTGGGGCAGCGCGTCTACGTCAACATGTTCACGGCCAACGCCTACGCCAACGGCGACGACTTCCTGGACTATCCCGGCAAGCCGCCGCGCCCCGCGGTGGACGCGGAGCTGATGGGACTGGGCGCCGGCTACCGCCTGTATCCCGCGCGCGACGGCTGGGTCTTCCTGGCGCTGACCCGCCAGGCGGAGTGGGAGCGCTTCTTCCGGGCCGCGGGCGCCGGCGCACTGGCCGCGGACCCGCGCTTCGCCGATCCCGACCGGCGCCGGCGGCACGACGCGGAGCTGGCGGAACGCCTGGCCG
>JAGWBS010000076.1 GCA_021295775.1 Pseudomonadota bacterium
CGGCGCGCATCGCGTCCAGCGAGATCGCCTCGTTGCGCGTCATCGAAAGCATCGAGCGCTCGCGCTCCTCCGGCCGCACCGGCGCGAAGCCGAAGCCGCAGTTGCCGATCGCCACCGACGTCACCCCGTGCCAGCCGGAGAGGCTGCAGTAGGGATCCCAGAAGACCTGCGCGTCGTAGTGCGTGTGCAGGTCGACGTAGCCGGGCGCCACGATCATCCCGTCCGCGTCCAGCACCCGCTCCGCGCTGGCGTCCGCCAGACGCCCGACGGACGCGACGCGCCCGCCTCGGATCCCGATGTCGCCCAGGAAGCGCGGCATCCGCGTCCCGTCGACGACCGTCCCCCCGCGCACGATCAGATCAAAGTCGGCCATACGTCCTCCCCGCCTCCCGCCGCGGATCGTCCAGCCTACGCCGAACTCGACACCCGGAGGGACCGTGTTTCGATCCGATCATTTTAGCCTGCGGTCCGGTATCTCCGCCCCGCGCATGATCGGATCGCGGGCCTTGGAGGAGAACCCGGGATCCGGGTCAGGACGGGGAGCGCAGGTCGCGGGGCAGTCCCAGGCCGCGTTCGCCGATGATGTTGCGCTGGATGTTGGAGGAACCGGCGGCGATCGGACCGGCCAGGCTGAACAGGTACTGGTCGACCCAGCCGGTCACGGTCTCCGTGTTGGACTGGATCTTCAGGTCCTCTTCGGCGGGGGCGCGCAGGCCGTCGGAGCCGACCAGGTCGTAGCCCAGCCGGGCGATCTTCTCGCGGGTGTCGGTTCCGTACAGCTTGTTCATCAGGATCGGCAGCGAGACTTTCTGTTCTTCGCCGTTCGCCGTGGCGCTGAGCTGGCGCATGTAGGTGGTCTCGACGCAGCGCACGTAGCCCTCCAGCTCGGCCAGGCGCCGGCGCGTGACCGGGTCCTGGATCGCGGGCCGGCCGTCGATCTCGGAGCGGCGCGCCAGCTCCAGCAAGCCGTTGAAATGGCGCCGCATCATGCTGCCGCCGCCCAGGTTGCGCTCGTACTTCAGGTTGACCCGCGCCACCTGCCAGCCCTGGCCGCGCTTGCCCACGATCCAGTCCGCGGGGGTGCGGACATCGTCGAAGAAGACTTCGTTGAAGTGCACCGCGCCGTCGATCTGCCGCAGCGGCCGGATCTCGAGCCCGGGCTGGTCGACTTCCAGCAATAGGTAGGAGATGCCCGCGTGCTTGGGCGCGTCGGGCTCGGTGCGGAACATCCCGAACATGTAGTTGGAGTCCTGGGCGTCGCTGGTCCAGATCTTGTGGCCGTTGATCACCCACTCGTCGCCTTCCAGGCGCGCGCTGCTGCGCAGCGAGGCCAGGTCGCTGCCGGCGCCCGGTTCGCTGTAACCCTGGCACCAGACGTAGTCCCCGCGTAGCGTGCCGGGGATGAACTTCTCGCGCTGCCACTCCTCGCCGATTTCGAGCAGGGTCGGCACGATCATGCCCACGCCCTGCGCCCCCAGTCGCCAGGGCAGGCCGGAGGCGTCGAACTCCTCGGCGACGATGGCTTCGCGGAAGGCGTCGAACTCCCGCTCCGAGCCGCCGTAGCGCTTGGGGATGCCGCGGTACAGGTAGCCGCGCTCGGTGGCGCGATCGCGGAACTCGGCGGCCCGCTCGTGGGACAGCGGGGCGTGCGCCGACCACTCGGCGGTGAACTCCCGCACCTCCGCGCGATAGGCCTCGTACTCGGGTCCGAAGCTGAGATCCATCTCCTACCAACCTCCCAGGTCCGCCACGCGCTCCAACTGGGCCGAGGGCGCGCCCAGGAACGTGCGGTTGAACATCGCGCGCTTGACCCAGAACTGGACGTCGCACTCCCAGGTGAAGCCGATGCCGCCGTGCAACTCCACGCAGGTTCGGCTGACGTCGGCCGCGCGGTCGGTCAGGTGCGCCTTGGCGGTCGCGGCCGCCCGCGGGCTCTCCTCGGGCAGGCGCTCCCAGGCGTACGCGGCGTACCAGAACAGCCCGCGCGCCGGCTCGATCTCCGTGGCGGCGTCGGCCAGCATGTGCTTGACGCTCTGGAACTGCGCGATCGGAGTGCCGAACTGTTCGCGCGTGCGGGTGTACTCGGCCGTGGTCTCGATCAGCTTCCAGGCTCCGCCGAAGGAATCCGCCGCCAGCAGCACGCGGCCGGCGTCGAGCACGCGCTCGGCCGTTCCGGGCGGGGCGGGCAGCGCCTCGGCGCGCGCCCCTGTCAGTTCGAGCCTTCCCAGGGCGCGGGTCCGGTCGACTCCGTCGACCGCATCCACCCGCGAACCTTCCGCGTCGCGCTCCAGAACGGCCAGACCTCCGCCCACCGTGCCCACCAGCGTCAGGTCCGCGAGCTGTGCGTAGGGAACGAACTCCTTTTCGCCCGCCAGCGCGCCGTCGCGAAACTCGACCCGCCAGTCGGCGCATTCCCAGACGTTGTTCCTCTCCGCCAGGGCCACCGTCCCGATCGCCTCGCCCGAGGCCAGCCGCGGCAGCCAGCGCTGCTTCTGGTCTTCGCTGCCGCCCTCGGCGATCGCCAGCGCCGCCAGCGCGTGGCCGAGATACGGTCCGGGCAGGGCCGACTCTCCCAGGACTTCGAAAGCGAGCGCCAGATCCAGCAGTTCGAGCCCGGCTCCGCCGTAGCTCTCGGGCACGGTCAACCCGGCCAAGCCGATCTCCGCGGACTTCGCCCACAAGCCGGGGTCGTGGCCGGAGCCTTCGTCGAAGAGCGCGCGCAGCTTGGGAGCGGGAAGCTCGCTGGCGGCGAACTCGCGGATCGTCTGCTGCAGAAGTTCCTGTTCTTCCGTCAGGCCGAAGTGCATGCAGTCATCCTCGGGGATTCCGGCGGGCTGCCGGGAGCCGGTGCCGCGGAGTGTGCGGGACGGGCGCCCGGATCAGGCCTCGGTGTAGACCCAGCGCTTGGCGGGGCGGTTCTGCTCGCCGTACTCGATGTGCTGGACGTCGAACTGGATGGGCAGCAGGTACTTCAAGTAGAACGCACAGACCTCGACGCCGCCCATCGGCATGACGCCGTAGTCCTGGATCTGCACGCGCTCGTCGCGCTCCTGCAGCTTGCGGCACTTCTCCAGCAACTCGCCCACTTCTTCGCGGGTGTCGCAGAGCAGGCCCAGATGGTCGTAGCCAGGGGCGCTCATCGGCTTGCTGCTCTCGGCCAGCAGGATGAACTGGCCGTCGTCGACGCGGATGAAGAAGCTGGTCTGACCGACCGCGTCCGAGCGCGAAGTCTCCCAGCCGAAGACCTCGCCGTAGAAGCGCGTGATGTCATCGCGCATCTGCTCGTCCAGAGCGCCGCGCGGCAGCGTCAGTTCCATGTGGTTGAAGCGTACCTGCGCCATCGGACTCTCCCCGAACTCGTGGCGGGGGCAGAGGATACTACGCTCCCGGCCAGCGGACCGGCCGAGTTTCCGTCGCCACCGCTCCCGAGTCCACCAGTTCGTCGATCCGCTCCGTGGAGTAGCCGTGCTCGGCCAGGATCTCGCGGGTGTGCCCGCCGCCGCGGGGCATGGGGCCGCGTACCGACGCGGGGGTTTCGCTGAAGGTGAGCGGCAGGCGCAGGAGCGCGACCGTCTCGTCGTCCGGGTGCTCGACTTCGGCGGTCATCTCCAGGTGCCGGACCTGCGGGTCGGCGAAGACTTCGTCGAGCGCCAGCACCGGCCCGCAGGCGATGTCCGCGCGGTTGAGGATCTCCACCCACTCGCGCGAGGGCCGGGTGGCCAGTTTCTCCTCGATCGCCGCCTGCAGAGCCGAGCGGTTCTCGAGCCGCGCGCGGTGGCTGGCGAAGCGCGGGTCCGCGGCCAGTTCCGGCGCCTCCAGGGCGCGCGCCGTGCGCTCCCAGTCGGTCGGCGCGGCGATGTTGATGTAGCCGTCCGCCGTGCGGTACGCGCCCATCGGAAAGACCGTCGGATGGTCGTTTCCCGCCTGGCCCGGCACCACCCCGTCGATCGTCCAGCGCGTCGCCTGGAAGTCCATGAAGTTGATCATCGATTCGAGCAGCGAGGTGTGCACCCACTGTCCGCGGCCGCTGCGTTCCCGGGCCAGCAGCGCGGCCAGCACGCCCTGGGTCAGGAAGGTCCCGGCGGCGGTGTCGGAGATGGCGATGCCCACCCGCCAGGGCCCGCCGCCCGGCGGCCCGGTCACGCTCATCAGCCCGCCGAGTCCCTGCGCGATCTGGTCGTAGCCGGGGCGGTCCCGGTAGGGGCCAGTCTGGCCGAAGCCCGACAGGCTGGCGTACACCAGGCGCGGATGGGCCGCGCTCAGGGTTTCGTAGTCGATCTTCAGGCGGTGCTTGACGCCCGCCCGGAAGTTCTCGACCAGCACGTCCGCCTCGCTCACAAGCCGCAGAAAGACCTCGTAGCCCGCCTCCGACTTGAGGTCGATCGCGATCGAGCGCTTGCCGCGGTGCAGGTTGTGCGCGTCGGATCCGCCCAGGTCCCCGCGCTCCGGGCTGGCGACCTGGATCACGTCGGCGCCCATGTCCGCGAGCTGGCGCACGCAGGTCGGGCCCGCCCGGGCGTGGGTCAGGTCGAGGACCTTCAGGCCTTCCAGAGCCCCTGGCCGCGCCGCGCTTGTCATGCGGACTCCCCCGGGTTCAAGGTGGCCATCGTATATCGCAGCGGGAGACCCCATGTCGCTCGATCTCGGCACCGACCAGCTCCACGCCCACGTCGAGGGGCCGATCGGATGGATCTGCTTCAACAACCCCGGACGACACAATGCGCTGTCGCGCGAGATGCTGGCCGCTCTGCCGCGGGCGGTCCAGGCGCTCGAGACCGACGACGCGGTGCGCGTGGTGGTGATGCGCGGGGCGGGTGAGCGAGCTTTCGTCTCGGGCGCGGACCTGCGCCAGGTCGAGGGCTTCCGCGGAGTTCGGCCGCGAGCCTCCGAGGCCTGGGGCGGCGCGCTTTCGGAACTGGAGAAGCCCCTGATCGCGATGATCCACGGCTGGTGCCTGGGCGGCGGCCTGCTGACCGCGCTGTGGGCGGACCTGCGCGTCGCGGCTGAGGACGCGCGCTTCGGCATCCCCGCCGCCAAGCTCGGCGTGGGCTATCCGTACGACTCGACCCAGGCGCTGCTGGCCGCGGTCGGACCCGCGGCGGCCAGCGAAATCCTGCTGACGGGCGGACAGTTCGACGCCCGGGACGCCCTGCGCCTGGGACTGGTCAACCGCGTCGTACCCAAGGCCGAGCTCGAAGCCGAGGTCACGAAGCTCGCGCGGACGATCGCGGGCAACGCCCCTCTGACCCTGCGCGCCGCCAAGGCCTGCATCCGGGACGGACTGCGCGAACCCGCCGAGCGCCGCCGCGAAGAGTGCGAAAAGCTCGTCGAGCGCTGCTGGGCCAGCGAAGATTTCCGCGAGGGCCGGCTCGCGTTCGCCGAGAAGCGCGAGCCGCGATTCCAGGCGCGTTGAGCGCCGTCGCCCAGCTCCCGGAGGAATGAGCGAAATGGACCGAGAACCGGTGATCATCGAGGCGGCGCTCAACGGGGGAACGCGCCCCGAGGACAACCCGCACGTGCCGAAGAGCTCCGAGGAGCTGGCGCGCGACGCGCTGGCGTGCCTGGAGGCGGGGGCATCCGTGATCCACACGCACGCCCCGGACGTGCGGGCCGGTCCCGAACGCGCCGCCGAGCTCTACCTGGAGCACTTCCGGCCGGTGCTGGCGCGCCATCCCGACGCCCTGCTCTACCCCACGATCGTGTTCGAATCGCCGATCGAGCGGCGCATCGGGCACCTGCCGATCCTGGCCGAGAAGTGCGGGCTGCGGATCGGGCTGATGGAGCCGGGCTCCGGCAGCTTCGTTCGGACCGGGGACGACGGTATGCCGCTGCCGTCCGAATCGGTCTACACCAACACCCCGGCCGAGGTCCGCTACATGGCCGAGAAGTGCGAGCAGTGGGGGCTCGGCCCCAGCATGGTGATCTTCGAACCGGGCTTCCTGCGCCACGCGCTGTGCTACGCGCGCGCTGGCCGCCTGCCGCGCGGCGTCTTCATGCGCCTGACGCTCTGCGGGGAGTCCAGCTACCGTGGTCCGGATCACGTCGACCTGCTCTGCGGCCTGCCCAACCGGCCCGCCGCCCTCGACGCCTATCTCGACATGCTCGAAGGCTTCTCCCTGCCGTGGGCGGTCAGCGTGGTGAGCGGCGACGTGTTCGAAAATGGCGTGGCCCGCCACGCCCTGGAGCGGGGCGGCCATCTGCGGCTGGGGCTCGAGGACTACGCCGGGCCGCAGCGGCCCACCAACCGGGAACTGGTCGAGCGCGCGGCGGAACTGGCGGCGGAGGTCGGCCGGCCGCTGGCGAGGCCGGCCGAGGCGGCCCGGATTCTCGACCTCCCGGGAGGGCCCCGAGCGTGAGCGCGCAAGCGAGTCCCGCCGAGCTGCGCCGGCGGATCGGCCATCCGATCGTCGACGCGGACGGCCACGTTCTGGAGATGCTCCCGGCGGTCTTCCCCTTCCTGCGCGAGTCGCTGGGGTCGAGGCTGTTCGAGGACTACCTCAAGCAGGGCCCGCCCGTGCGCCGCCGGGTCGGCGCCCGCTCCGAGGCCGAGCTGCGCGCGGACCGTAGCCCGCAGGCGGCCTGGTGGGCCGCCGTGACGGACCACCCTGTGGACCGGGCGACGGTCATGTTCCCGGCGCTGCTGCGCGAGCGGATGGGGGAGCTGGGGATCGACTACTCGGTGCTCTACACCACGCACGGGCTTTCCACCTGCGCGATCGAGCACGAGGAGCTGCGACGCGGCGTGGCGCGCGGCTTCAACGATTACTACGCCGAGGTCTACGGGCCGCACCGCAAACAGCTCGCTGTCGCCGGGATCATTCCCATGCACACCCCGCGGGAAGCGATCGAGGAGCTGGAGCACTGCAAGCGCATCGGCCTGAAGGTGGTCGGGTTTCCCGAGGGTGTGAGGCGGCCCATCGAGGCCGGTCCCAGCTCGCACCCCTCGCTCTGGCCGGGGCAGGCGCACTGGTTCGACACCTTCGGACTGGACAGCGCCCACGACTACGACCCCGTGTGGGCCAAGGCGCAGGAACTGGGCTTCGCGGTGACCTTCCACGGCTCGCTGGGCCTGCGCCCGGGAGCGGTGAGTTCGCCGACCAGCTACGGCTACAACCACGTGTGGAGGTTCGCGGGGGTCAGCGCGCCGGTGTGCAAGTCCCTGTTCCTGGGCGGCGTGACGCGGCGCTTCCCCGGGCTGGCGTTCGCGTTCCTGGAATGCGGCGTCTCCTGGGCGACGCAGATGCTGGGCGACCTGATCGAGCACTGGGAAAGGCGCAACCTGGACGCGCTGCGCGCCAACCTGGATCCCGAGCGGCTGCGGCCGGCCGAGGTCGAGACCTACTTCGAACGCTACGGCGGGGCGATCCGCGAGCGTCTCGAAGGCGACTTCGGCCAGGCGCTGGCCGGCATGCCGATCGACGGCGCCACCCCGGCGGAACTGGACGAGTGGAAGCACCTCGGCGTCCGCTCCCCGGACGAGATCGTGGAGCGGTTCGCGCCGAGCTTCTACTTCGGCTGCGAGGCCGGCGACCGCGGCGTCGCCACGGCGTTTCCGCCCATCCCCGCGCGGGGCGCGCGGCTGAACGCGATCTTCAGCTCGGACATGGGCCACTGGGACGTGACCCGCCTGGACGACGTCGTGCCCGAAGCGTTCGAACTGCTCGACGGGGGGCTGGTTTCGCCCGAGGACTTCCGGCGCTTCTGCTTCGAGAACCCGGTCGCGCTCTACCGCAAGGCCGATCCCGACTTCTTCGCCGGGACCGCGCTCGAAACGGCCGTCGCCGAGCTGCCGGCCTAGCGCCGGAAACGCCGCTGCACGTGCGCCTGGCGCACGGCGATCTGCTCGCGGCGGGCGTCCGCGTCGAAATGCGGGGTGTCGGCGGGCAGGTGCCGCCGGATCTCGGCGAACGGGACCACCCGGGTCGACGGCATGGGCTCGTCCTGGGTCCAGACGTAGCGGTAGTTGATCGAGGCCTGGCGGCGGCCCTCGGTGTCCAGCCAGTTCTGCACGCCGGGATCCCGGTGCGCGACCACGATCCGCACCTTGCCGTCGGAGTCGGTGTGCGCCTGGGCGCCGTTGAGCGAGGTGACCCGGTTGGCGAAGTCCGGCGACTCGAACCAGCCGTCGGTGTACCACTGGTACGACCAGTAGCGCGCCTGCGGCGGGTCGAACTCGATGATCAGCGCCTCGTCGGGGGCGAGATCGAAGCGTCCCCCGCCGTGTCTGATGTCCTGCGACCCTCCCCGAGGGATGATCGGGGGTTGAAGGGTGTTGGCTTCGACGCGGGCGGACCACTCGCGCAGGTAGTCGTTCCAGAACGGGATGACCGCTTCCGCCCAGCGCGCCGCGTAGTCCAGGCGCTGCGCGACCAGCTCGGGCGTCACGCGCGGCGGCGCCCGGCCCTCGTTGCCGACCTTGACGATCTCGAAGTCGGCCGGCGTTTCGTTCTCCCAGTCGTAGAAGTACTGGCGGATGCCGACGTGGTCGACGTCCGGCGGGAGCTGGATCCAGTTCTTCACGCCCTCGGGGGCGGGCTCGGGGCTCAGAGTGAGTTTGAAACTTCCGTCCGGCGCGATGTCCATCTGCGACGAGTCCAGGTCCGCGCTCACGCCGAAACGGCCCATGTGCATGTCTCCGTTGCGCGGCGAGATGATCAGATCGTGGATGCCCGAGACGTTGCCGCGGAGCCGGTAGGTCGAGCGCCCGTCGACGCGTGCCCTCACGTAGCTGTTGTCCACGTTGGGCCCGCCCCATCTGGTGACGTCGTCGTCGTGGCGGTAGAAGGCGGGGAAATCGGTGTCGCTGAACTCCATCCCCACGTCAGGCTCATGATCACCACGCGGGCCAGGTGACGGAATCCCTCGGCGCGATCCAGGTCGGAACCGGGAAAGTCGTCCTGGAGGATGCGCTCGCCCATCGCCTTCATGCGCTCGCAGAACTCCGCCCAGGCCTCGCCGCTGGTCAGCTCGGCCGCCGGGTCGGCCCGCGCACCGGCTCCCGCGAGCAGAAGACTCAGAAAGGTCAGTGACACGAGCAACTGTCGAACACGGGCCATGCGATCCCCCGGGACGAAGTTTCGCCGCGGAGTCTATCATCGGCCCGCGAGTCCCCGGCCGGCGTCCCGGACCCTGCCGGCTCTTGATCTGCGAGGAGTGCCGCGATGGATCGACCCGGCTTCGAAGAGGTCCTGTTCAGCCTGCGAGCCATGCGCCGGCTCAAGCCCGACCCGGTTCCCGAACAGGACCTGCGCTTCATCGTGGAGGCGGCCACCCAGGCCGCGACGGGCGAGAACCGCCAGCGCTGGGGCTTCGTGGTGGTGACCGACGCGGAGCTTCGCCGCCGCGTCGCCGAGGTCTATCTCGAAATCGCCACCAGCCGGGTGCGGCCTTCCGCCGAGGGCGAGACGGCCGCCACCGACCCGGCCGAGCTCAAGGTCTACCGCAACGCCTGGCGCTTCGCGCAGCGCATCGACCGGGTGCCCGCCCTGATCGTGTGCTGCGCCCGCGGACCGCGCCCCGACGACGTGACCTGGACTTCGACCTACTACGGCTCGCTCTACCCCGCGGTGCAGAACCTGATGCTCGCCGCGCGTTACCGCGGGCTCGGCACGGTCCTCACCACCCTGCACCTGATCGAGGAGCCGCGCATCAAGCGCATCCTGGAGATTCCGGACGAGATGAACACCGAAGCGATCATTCCGGTGGGCTATCCCGAGGGCCGCTTCGCGCGCCCCCTGCGCGCGCCGGCGGCCGAGGTCACGCACTGGGAGCGCTGGGGGCAGCACCGATGAACCCCGGCGAACTCGCCGACCGGCTGGCGATCCAGGACGTGCTGAACCGCTACGCGGAGCTGGTCGACCGCCGCGAGTGGACGGCCCTGGACGAGGTCTTCACCGAGGACGCGACGGTCGACTACACCAGCACCGGCGGCCAGAGTGGCCCCCTGCGGCCGGTGATGGAGTGGCTCGCCCGCGCGCTCGAGCCCTGGCCGCTCAACCTGCACTTCATCTCGAACGTGCGCGTCGAACTCGACGGCGACCGCGCCCGGGCCCGCTCGTACTTCCAGGCGCCGATGGGCCGGGTGGCCGCCAACGGCTCGCACGAGGCCGTGATCAACGCCGGCACCTACCGCGACGAACTGCTGCGGACCGCCGCGGGCTGGCGCATCCGGGAGCGGGTCTGCGAGCAGGTCCTGCAGCTCGGCTCGCTTCCGCCCGGCTACCGCATCCCCGACTAGCCGATCCGGCCTCGATGATCTCCGACTTCGCCGATCAGGACTTCTCTTCCATCGCGCCGAGAAGCAGGATGGTGCCGCCCGTCTCCACAGAGGAGTAACGCCGAGGTGTCGCAAGGAATCCGCCGGCCCTTCGAGGCCGTCGACTTCGAGCAGATCCAACGCTCCTATCCCCCGCCGCCCGAGTACTTCGAGTCGGACTGGTACGCCTCGCCGGGCGAGATCGCCCGCAGGCAGCTGCTCCGGCTGCGGGAGCGGGTCCACATGGCGTACCGGGTTCCCTTCTTCCGCAAGCGCTGGGACGACGCGGACTTCTCGCCGGACGATCTTCAGAGCCTCGACGATCTGTGGAAGGCGCCCTTCTATACGGTGGACGACCTCCGCCAGAGCATCGAGGAGAATCCGCCGCTGGGCGACTACCAGGGGGCCTCGTTCGAGGATGCGGCCCGCGAGCCGGTTCGGATCTACATGTCCGGCGCCACCACCGGCGTCGCCCGGCCGACGCTCTACACCCAGTGGGACCGCGAGGTCGGCGCGATCCTCACCGCGCGCGTGCTGTACATGCAGGGCGTCCGTCCCGGGGACATCGTGCTGAACTCCTGGGCCTACGCGACCCACAACGGAGCCCACCACTACGACGAGGCGGCCCATCGCTGGCTGAGCTGCGCGGTCATCACCACCGGAACCGGGACGGCCACCAGCAGCAGGCGCCAGATTG
>JAGWBS010000077.1 GCA_021295775.1 Pseudomonadota bacterium
GCCCGATGCTGCCGCGGGCGTTCATCACCACCAGGCAGAGCAGCCACAGCACCCCGCCCGAGACGTGCGCGCCGTGGAAGCCCGTCAGGACGAAGAACGTGGTCCCGAACAGGTTGCGCTCCAGCGTCACGCCCTTGGCGTAGAACTCGGTGAACTCGTAGGCCTGGAAACCCAGGAAGATCAGCCCGCCGACCGCCGTCATCAGCAGCCAGAAGCCGCCCCAGAAACGGTTGGCGTTGCGCACGTAGTACAGGCCCAACACCATCGTGAACGAGCTCATCAGCAGCGTGAAGGTCGACCAGGTGGTGACCATGATGTCGAACACGTCGGCGGGGTACGGACCGACCAGGCTCTGGCCGCGGTAGGCCATGTAGGTGCCGATCAGCGTGCCGAAGAACATGCACTCCGAACCGATGAAGGTCCAGAAGCCCAGCTTGCGGTGGTGGTAGCCGAGATTGCCGATCTCGGGATCGGCGTGGGCGACGGCGTCGGCCATCAGTGAACCCCTCCGTCGTGGAAGCGATAGCCGGGCTGATAGGCCCAGCCGAACAGCGAGAACACGAAGATCAGCCCGCCGGCGATGGACCACAGCGGGTTGGGCATGGCCATGATTCCCGCGAAGATCAGCGTGATTCCGAAGCCGCAGATCACCGGCCAGATCGAGCCCGGCGGGATGTGGATGTGCGGGTCCACCCCGGGCTCGGGCGCGGGCGCGTCGCCGTACTTCTGGTCGAAGAGCGGCCGGGAGCTGGTCACCACCGGCTCGCGGTCGAAGTCGTGTTCCGGCGGGGGCGAACTGGTCGCCCACTCCAGCGTGGCGGCGTCCCAGGGGTCGTTACCGGCCAACTGGCCGCTGGTCCGCGACTTGAAGAAGTTGTACACGAAGATGAGTTGCGCGGCCCCGAGCACGAAGGACGCCAGCGAGGCGATCAGGTTCCACTCGTCCCAGCCCTCGTGCGAGGCGTAGGTCCAGGTGCGCCGCGGCATGCCCTCCACGCCGAGCACATGCATGGGGAAGAAGGTCACGTTCATGGCCACGAAGGTCAGCCAGAAGTGCAGCTTGCCCAGCCGCTCGTCCATCACCCGCCCGGTCATCTTGGGCATCCAGTAGTACAGCCCGGAGAAGATGCCGAAGATCGCGCCGCCGAAGAGCACGTAGTGGATGTGGGCGACGATGAAGTAGGTGTCCTGCTGCTGGATGTCGATCGGCGGCGAGGCGTGCATGAAGCCCGAAAGGCCGCCGATGATGAACATCAGCACGAAGCCGATCGCGAACAGCATCGGCGTGGTGAAGCGCAGTTGGCCGCCCCACATGGTCCCGATCCAGTTGAAGATCTTCACCGCCGTCGGGATGGCGATCAGCATGGTCGTGAACGAGAAGGCGGTGTCCGCGATCGGCCCCAGGCCGGTCGTGAACATGTGGTGGCTCCAGACGCCGAAGCCCAGGAAGCCGATGCAGATGCCGGAGAAGATCACGAACTCGGCGCCGAAGAGCGGCTTGCGCGAGAACGTGGGCAGGACCTCGGAGACGATCCCCATCGCGGGCAGGATCAGGATGTACACCTCGGGGTGTCCGAACAGCCAGAACAGGTGCTGGAAGAGCAGCGGGTCGCCGCCGCCGGCCGCGACGTAGAAGTTGGTGCCGAAGAAGCGGTCGAACATCAGGAAGAACAGGCCGACCGTGATGATCGGGAAGGACAGCACCACCAGGAACTGCACCACCAGCACCATCCACACGAAGACCGGCATGCGCATCAGCGTCATGCCCGGCGCGCGCATGTTGAAGATGGTGGTGATGAAGTTGACGCCCGCCATCATCGAGGCCGCACCCAGGATCTGCAGGCCCAGCAGCCAGAAGTCGATGTTCGGTCCGGGCGAGTACTCGCGCAGCGTGAGCGGCGTGTAGCCGAACCAGCCGCCGTCGGGCGGGGCGTCGATGCCGGGCAGGAAGCCCAGGTTGATGAAGATCGCGCCGAACAGGAACACCCAGTAGGACAGCGCGTTCAGCCGCGGAAAGGCCACGTCGCGCGCGCCGATCATCAGCGGGATCATGTAATTGAAGAAGGCCGCACCCAACGGCATGATGACCAGGAAGATCATCGTCGTGGCGTGCATGGTGAACATGGCGTTGTAGGTTTCGGCGCCGATCACCTCCTGGCCGGGATTCATGATCTGGGCGCGAATGATCAGCGCCTCCAGACCGCCGATCAGAAAGAAGCTGAACGCGGTCACCCCGTAGAGGATGCCGATCCGCTTGTGATCGACGGTGGTCAGCCAGCTCCAGAAGACGCTCTCGGACGGCGCTTCGGAGGGCGTGGCGGTGGCGTCGGCTGTGGCCATGCGCGCGCTCCTTAGTTCAGTTCCTGCATGTACGAGGCCAGGGTCCGGACGGTGGCGTCGTCGAGGCAGTTGCCGCGGCCCTCTTCGGTGCAGCAGGGGTCGGGATCGCCCGCCGCCAGGCACTGCGGGGCGGGCACCTTCATCAGCGCTCCCGGCTTGAGGTGCTGGGGATTGCCGATCCAGTCGGTCAGGTTCTCGAGGTTGTTGTCCATGATCCCCGAGGCGATCTGCAGGCGGCTGCCGACCTTCTTGAGGTTCGGCCCCCAGTCCTGCGAGTGGTGGACGGGCCCGCGGGTGGTCGAGTCGTTGACGACGGTCGTGTGGCAGGCGATGCAGCCCGCCTGGGCGAAGGTCGGGAAGTACTGGCCGATCAGCGTCGGGTCCGGGGGCGCCTTCTGGTTGGCCACCCAGGCCTCGAAGTCCTCGGGGGTGTCGACGATCACCTGCATCGACATCAGCGCGTGGGCGGTGCCGCAGAACTCCGCGCACTGTCCGTCGTAGACGCCGACTTTCTCCGGGGTCAGCCAGATGTGCTGGGTGCGGCCCGGAACGGTGTCGCGCTTGCCGCCCAGCCGCGGGATCCAGAAGGCGTGGATCACGTCGGAGGAGGTCATGTTGAAGCGCACCGTGCGTCCGACCGGCAGGTGGATCTCGTTGGCCGTGACCAGGTCGTACTCGGGGTAGTAGAACTCCCACCACCACTGCCGGCCGTTGACCTCGACCACCAGCGCGTCTTCCGGCCCCTCCGACTGGGCGTACTGGATCTGCTGGCAGCTCGGCACGAAGAGCACGATCACCAGCAGCGTGGTCGCGACGGTCAGCCCGACCTCGATCTTGGTGTTGCCGTGCACCTGGTCGGGCAGCGGGTCGCCGCGCTTGGCATCGTCCTTGCGGAAGCGGAACAGCACCCAGACCAGCACGCCCTCGATCACCACGAAGATGATCAGCATCAGGATGTTGACGAAGGTGTAGACGCTGTGCGTGCTGCGCGCGAAATCCGACTCCGGGAAGAAGGTCGTCTGGGCCGTGTAGGGCGTGAAGAACGAGTAGTACAGCCAGTAGATCGCCAGAGCCGCGACGGAGATCGCCAGTGCCATGGGTGCGGCGGATCGCTTCACAGTCCTCTCCCTCTGAGCCTCTTCCGAGCGGACCGGCAACGCGCATTCGGGGGCGCGCGGTCCGGCTTCCCCCGCAAAACGGCGGCGAGCATACGACGGGGCCCGGGCACAATCAAGCGCGCGAACCCGCTCCCCAACGGGGTGCAACGATACGCTGCACTCGGCCCGGGAACGCCCTTCCGGCGCCCGGGCCGCCGGCCGGTTCGCCTACTTGAGCTTGGTCTCCTTGAAGACCACGTGCTGGCGCGCGACCGGATCGTATTTCTTGATCTCGAGCTTGTCCGGGCTGTTGGTGCGGTTCTTGGTCGTGGTGTAGAAGAACCCGGTCCCGGCGGAACTCTCCAGCTTGATCTTTTCGCGCGCGCCCTTCTTGCCCTTGGCCATCGGGTCCTCCTGAGAGGCGCTTTGGTACCTCAGTCGCCCGCGCCGGGCAAGCCGGCCGCGCCGGCGGGCCGCGCCTCGACCACGCTCCAGTAGCCGGTGGTGCGGCGGCTCGATACCCCCTCGAAGCCGCTGCGCTCCAGCAGAGCCGCCAGACTGGCGGCCGAATACTGCTGCCCCTCCGTCCAGACCAGCATGTCCAGGTCGACCAGCGCGTTGGCCAGCGGACCGCGGCCGTCGTCGGAAACCAGCTTCTCGTGCACCAGCACCCTCCCCTCCGGGCGCAGAAGGCCGCGGACCCGTCGCAGCAGCGCCTCGCCGCGCTCCGGCGTCCAGTCGTGGAGGATCTGGGACAGCAGCACCGCGTCGGCCGGCGGCAGGGGGTCGGCGAAGAAGTCGGCGGGAAGCGTTTCGACGCGCCCCTCCAGCCCCGCCCCGGCGACGTACTCCTCGGCCAGCTCGCACACCTCGGGCAGGTCGACGACCGTGCAGCGCAGCTCGGGCCAGCGGCGCGCCAGCGCGATCGACAGCGCGCCCGAGCCCCCGCCCAGGTCCAGCAGCAGCCCGCCGCGCGAGAAATCGACGCTCTCGGCCAGCGCCTCCCCCGGCCGCAGCGAGATGGAGTGCATGGCGCGCGTGAAGGCGCGCGCCCGCTCGGGGTCGCGCTGGTGGGCCGCCCAGGGATCGTCCCCTCCGTACACGGAAGGGGCGTCGCTGCGCAGCGCCTCCAGCACCAGCCGGGGAGTCAGGAAGTTCTCCACTTCCAGGTCGATCAGTCCACACAGGGAGCCCGGCGCCCCCGTCACCAGCTCCGCCGCGGCCTCGGCGCCGAGCTCGATTCCCCCGGGGCCCCGCGCGAGCAGATCCATCGCGACCAGCGCCCGGACCAGGTGGCCCAGCGGGCGGGGGGCGACCTCGAGCCGCCGCGCGAGTTCTTCGAGCGGGAGCGCGCCCGGGGCCAGCGCGTCGAAAAGCCCCAGACGGACCGCCGCGGCCAGCGCCGCGCTCTGGCGGCCGGCGATGTAGGCGTCGTAGACCTGGGTCTGGTTGCGCATGGCCTCCGGGCCGGCTGCTGTATATTTCGCAGCATCCGGCTTCGCGGCGTGCCCGGCAAGTTCCGCGCGACCCTGGCAGGGAATGTGCAATGCATTGGGACTTATCTACCTAACTTGACAAAGACCCTTGGGGATCTTCACGCGGCTTCGGTACACGATTGCGGGCCGACGGGCCGCGCCGAGCCGGGATCTCCCGGTTCGAGCGTCTTGCACCCGTTGGTTCGACGCTCCGCGTCGATGCTCAACGCCTCGCCGGCCGCACCGGGCTCAGTCCCTCCCGGCGGAGAGCCGTAGGCCCTCCGCGAGACGTTTCTCGCCGCGTTGAGGTCGCGGTCGAGTTCCAGCCCACACCCGTCGCACCGGTGGGTCCGGACCGAGAGTTTCTTTGGCACTCTCCGTCCACACCCCGAGCAGTCCTGACTGGTGTGGTGCGGGGCGACGAAGTCCACCCGCCGACCGGCTCTTTCAGCCTTCTCGACGAGCAGCTGCGACAGCGTCGCCCAGCTCTGTTCGTGGATCGACCGGTTCAGTCCGGCCTTCGCCCGGACGTTCGAACCGGGTTGATCTTTCGTCCCCCTGGCGGAGCGGACCATGTTCAGGATCCGCAGGTCCTCCAGGGCGATCGCGTCGAACCTCGAAACCAGCGTTCGGGCCAGCTCGTGCAGCTGACCGCGATTGCGTTCCCGGGCCCGTTGCCAGATCCGGGCCAAGGTCATTCGTCGCTTCCGCCGACTGTTCGAGCCTCGCTTGGCCCGGGACAGCTTGCGCTGAAGCCGTCGGGTCGCGCTGCGATCGATCTTCCGGGCCGCGACGGTCTCTCCGGTCGACAGAGTCAACCGCGAAGCGACCCCCCAATCGATTCCGACGGGGTGGCGGACCTGCTCGATCCCGATCGGCTCGGGAACGTCGATTCGGTACACCAGCTGGACCTCGATCCGTCGGGCCGTCCGAACGACCCGCACGGTCTGGAGGCGTTCGAGTTCGGGAAGTTCCCGCCGAATCTTGAACCCGATCGGCGGCAGACCCTTGATCCGGACCCGGCCGCGGTTGCCGTTCCGCTTGATCACCGATTGGGGCCGGTCGTCGATCTCGAAGCCACGGTAGCGCCGCTTCGACCGATACCGGGGGAATCCGGGCTTTTCGCCGTTGCGGACTCGTCGAAAGAACGCTCCAAAGGCCTTGTTCAAGCGGTTCAGGGGACTGCGCAGCACCCGGACGTCGATGGCGGAGACTTCGGGCTCTTCCCGGCGCAGAGCGGTGATCTGCTTGCACTGGTCGAAGTACGAGACCGATTGGCGTTGGCGATGGTAGGCGCCGACGCGGTGTTCGAGCCCGGCGTTGTACAGGTCGCACAAAAGGCCCAGGACGGTTTCGAGTCGGGCGTGGCCGGTTCGAGAAAGGCGAGCCGGGAACCGGAAGGTCCGGTGGGTCGAACGGGTCATCGGATGCGAAAATATAGCGAAATAAAACGCCGTGGGCGATGTCTACCATCCCAGAGCCGGAGCGCGGAGGGGACCTTGTCAAGTTAGGTAGATAAGCTCCAATGCATTCGGGCGGCCCGAGTCGTCCGGAGCGGCCCGGTTCCCGCCACGAGGAGCAGCCCATGACGGAGTTCGCCGACTTCCTGCCCCTGCTGCTGGTCGCCGCCCTTTGGGCCGTCTGCGGCTATCCGTTCGCGGCCGAGGCGATACGCTGGCGGTTCGAGCGCGAGCGGGCGCGCGCCTGGTCGCTGGCGAACGGCTCCCCGGAACTGCGCCAGCTCGTCGACGACGGCATCTCCTGGCGCGCGCGCTACCGCAGGGAGCGGATCGAGAGCGAGCGGCCCGACTGGACCGCCCATTTCGGGCTCCTCCCCTACGAGACGTCGCTCAAGCTCCTGTTCCAGCGCCGCCTCGGCCGGCGCCTCGCCCGCACGCCGCGCTACGCCGAACGGCTCGAGCGGGCCCGCGCCGACCAGCCCGACGCCCGGCTGCTGGTCAAGAAAGGCTACGACGACCCGGTGCGCGTCATCGCCCGCTTCGAGGGAAGCTGGATCGAGTACCGTCCGGCCCCGTCCGACCTCTCGCGCCCGCGGCGGGAGCGCCCCACCCCTCCGGACGCTCCCGCGTCCGAAGGACAGACGCTGCACTGACATCGAAACCGGCCGGCCGAACGCGGCGCGCGGGCCCGCGCCGGCGCGAGTCCGACAAGGGAGTGGAACGAGAATGAGCGAGCTGGAGCAGAGACTCGAAGCGCTGGAGCGGCGCGTCCGCGAACTGGGCGACGAGCTGGAACTGCGCAACCTGATGAACCGCTACGGACCGGCGGTGGACTCCGGCAGCGGAGAGGCCGCCGGCGCTCTCTACACCGACGAGTGCATCTACGACTCCGACGGGGGGCCGCCGATGTTCGGCGCCAAGGGCGTGCGCGACATGGTCCACGGCGAGAACCACCAGGCAATGATGCCCAACACCGCCCACGCCATGGGTCCCAGCATCGTCAGCATCGACGGCGACCGCGCGGTGGCGACCGGCTATTCGCGCGTCTACCGGCGCGAAGGGGACGAGTTCCGGCTCTGGCGGCTGTCCGCCAACCGTTGGGAATTCGAGCGCCGCGACGGCGGCTGGGTGATCTCCAGGCGCGTCAACCGGCTGGTCGGGACCGACGGCGCGCAGGAGCTGTTGAAGAACCCCGACTAGGCGTTTCCGAGGCTCTCGATCACGCCGTCGAGATACAGCACGCGCGCGGCCCGCTCGACGTGGCGAGCGATCGCTTCGCGCTCGTCCGGGGAGCGGCCGCGCGCCAGGCCCGCGCGGATCTCGTCCAGCGTGCGGGAACCGTCGATGCCAGAGACGAGCAGCGCAACCAGCGGACTGCAGGCCGTCTCCTCGGCTCGGCTGGCCGCCCGGATCGCGTGCCCCCAGACGAACTCGCCGTCCCCCAGCACTGGGCGCCGCTCGACACCCGCCCCGTCCGCCAGGACCGGCACCGCGGCGGAGAGATCCGCGCCCTCCAGCCGGCGGCGGCGCCGGCCGCGATCGTCCTCCAGCTCCCGCACTCCGGTGGCGAACCCGTCCGGCAGCTCGCCGCGCCCCAGCACCGAGCGTTCGTAGCCCGCGGGCGGCTGGCCGGCCAGCGCGCGCACGAACGCGTGCCGGGGACTGAAACTCTCCTCCTCCGCGAGCAAGCGGCGGGCCTCCCAGAAATAGGACTCGGCCGTGCGGTTGCCGGAGTAGAACAGCTTGGCCAGCGCGTGAAAATGGTCGTACTGGGTGTAGTAGAGCTTCTGGTACACCTCGCCCGCGGGTCCGGCCAGGCTCTCGTCGGACAGCGCGCCGGCCACGTAGGCCGCGGCCAGCACGCCGGAGCTCAGCGCCAGGTGCACTCCGGAGGAGAACAGCGGGTCGACGAAGCAGGCCGCGTCGCCGGCCAGCACGAAGCCCGGGCCGGCCGTCCGACGCGAGCGGTAGGACCAGTCCCGGACCAGCGCCGGAGAGGCCTCGAAGCGCGCGTCCGCCAGCATTCGGGCCGCGTGCGGCGCGGCCTCGAGCTGACGGCGGAAGAACGCCTCGGCCCCGCCCTGACGCAGTCCCTCCCGGGCGCGCTCGCGGTCGACCACCGCGCCCACGCTGGTCCAGCCCCCGCGCAGCGGGATCTGCCAGATCCAGCCGTCGGCGTAGGACTCGATGAAGATGTTGCCCGAGTCGGGCTGCGGCAGGCGCTCGCCGCCGCGCGCATAGGCGTAGACCGCCCAGTTGCGGAAGAACGCGTCCCAGCGCCGCAGCCGCAGCCTGCGGCTCAGCAGCGCGCTCTGGCCGCTGGCGTCGACCACGAAGCGCGCCCCGAGGGTCCGCTCCCGGCCGGCGGGGTCGCGGAAGCGGACCCCGGTCGCGCGCTCGCCCTCGAAGCGGACTTCGCGCACGGCCGCGCCCTCGTGCACGTCCGCCCCCCGCGCCGCCGCGCCCTGCAGCAGGATCTGGTCGAAGCGCGGCCTCCACACCTGGTAGGCGTGCGGATTCGCGGGGTTGGTCTCGCGGAAGTACCAGCTCCAAGGCTCGGGCTCGCGCCCCCAGACCATGGTGGCGCCCCACTTCTCCACGAAGCCTTCCGCCCGCACCGCGTCGAGCACGCCCAGCTCTTCCAGGATCGGCAGGCTCGCCGGCAGCAGCGACTCGCCGACGTGCGCGCGCGGAAAGCGCTCACGCTCCAGCACCGCCACCTGCAGCCCGCGGCGCGCCAGCAGGTTGGCGGCGCAGCTCCCCGCGGGACCGCCGCCGATGACGGCGACGTCGACGCGGTCGGGAACGGCGGGCACGACGGGCCGCCGCCGTTCAGGAAGCGGTCTGGGAGGGCGCCTCCGGGGTCCGCACCGCGGGCGTCGAGGAGTCGATCGGCTGGTTGGTCTTGGGGTCGACTTCGAACGGGCCTTTCAGGTCGAGTTCGTCGGCGATCTCGCGCACGGCCGGGATCACCTCTTCGCCCATCAGCCGCAGGCTGCGCATCGAGTCGTCGTGGTCCATGGCGCCGTCGCCGTCCCAGAAAAAGACCGAGCCCGGGCGCAGGTACTCCAGCACGTGCCGCACCTTCGGGATGACCGTCTTGGGCGTGCCCGAGATGATGCTGTACTTGGCGGCCTGCTCTTCGTAGGTGCCGAAGGCGTCGCTCCGCGGCTTCTTCTGCTTCGGCTTCTCGCCGGTCGCCTTCTCGTGCGCCGCCTGGCGGCCGCGCGCGGCGGCGGCGGCGAAGCTCTTGACGGTCGGCAGCAGGTTGGAGCGCGAAGTCAGACCCGGGAGGTTCTGCAGGAAGCGCCGCACATTGCCCTGGTTGCCCTCCAGGAAAGGGTTGCTCGGCCCCTGCACGTACTTGCGGCCCGCCTCCTCGGCCAGCTCCTCGGTCTCGTCGACGTGCACCTTGAACAGGTAGCCGCGGTGCTGGGTGCCGGCCTCGTAGCCCTCTTCGCGGGCGACCTCGGCGTAGTACTCGTAGGACTCGCGGGTCGGCTCCAGCTCGGTCGCCAGCATGATGTACGGGTAGCGCTGGCGGGCCGCCCAGGCGACGGTGTTGCGGCTCATGATCCCCGGGATCCAGATCGGCGGGTGCGGGTCCTGGTAGGGCCGCGACCAGGGATTGACGTAGCGGTAGTCGTAGTGCTCGCCCTCCCAGCGGAACGGGCCCGGGCGCGTCCAGGCGTCGATCACGAAGTCGTGCGCCTCCTGAAAGCGCTCCCAGTTGAACGGCGCCTGGGCGTTGTGCGCCACGCTCTCGCGCCCCGTGCCGCGCACCCAGCCGGTCACCAGCCGCCCGCGCGAGATCATGTCGATCTGGGCCAGCTCCTCGGCCAGCCACAGCGGGTCGTCCCAGATCGGCAGCACGTTGCCCAGCAGCACGATCCTGGCGCGCCGGGTGATGCGCGCCAGGATGGCGGCCTCGACGTTCATCACCCCGCCCATGCAGAACGGCGTGCTGTGGTGCTCGTTGAGCATCAGGCCGTCGAAGCCGACCTCTTCCGCGTAGACCTTCTCGTCGAGGTAGCGGTTGTACAGGTCCGCCCCGATCCGCGGGTCGTACTCGGCGTTGCTCAGGCCCAGGTCGGTGATGTCCCGGCCGGTCATGCCGAAGTAGCCGGAGTTGGGATCCTGGTACGGGCGCTCCGTGAAGTAGCCGATGAACATCGGGTCCTCCTCTAGGCGGACTGGGCCAGGGGCTTGGCGCGGGCGTGCCCGGCCACCAGCGCGGCCAGCGCCTCGGGCTCTTCGAGCTCCAGCAGGTGGCCGCCACCCTCGACGAGGTGCAGGCGCGCGTCGGGCAGCAGGCGCGCGTACTGCTCGCCGCAGACCGGCGGGACGATGCGGTCCTGCTGCCCCAGACCAGCAGGGTCGGAACCCGCATGTCCCCGAGCAGCGGCGGCAGGCTGCGGTCGAACATGTACGGCTTCCAACTGATGCGCGCGGTCATCTCGCGGCTGAAGTCCCAAAGCGTCCTCAGCTCCTTGTCCGCCTCGCCGCCGAAGACCGCGTCGTGGGCCGCGTCGTCGCGGAACCCCTGACGCACGTAGTCGCCGTAGTCGAGCATCATCTGGTCGGCGATCTCGCCCCTCTCCGGCTTCACCCCGGCCGCGCCCACCAGCACCAGCCGCTCCAGGCGCGAGGGATTCATGCAGGCCAGCTCGGCGGCGACGAAGCCGCCCAGGCCCAGCCCGACCAGCGTCACCCCCTGCAGGCCCCGGCCCTCCAGGTAGCGCCCGATCAGGATCGCCAGGTCGCGCGGGGAGCGGGCCCAGTCGGGGCGCTCGGACTGGCCGTAGCCGGGCAGATCGGGCACCTCGACCGCGAACTCCCGCGCCAGCTCGGCGTAGAACGGGATCCAGCCCGGGTTGCCGGTGGAGTGGTGCAGGACCACCGCGGGATCCCCGGCGCCGGCGCTCTGGTAGTGGATGCGTCCAGTCTTCAGTTCCAGGCTGCCGTCGGCTGCGTCCTCGCTCATCGCGTCGCTCGTCCAACCGTGGATCCGCGCCAAGAATCTCACGAAGCCGGGGGGCCGCCAAGTTCGC
>JAGWBS010000078.1 GCA_021295775.1 Pseudomonadota bacterium
TACGACTCGCTGTCCTGTGGGTTATTCTAATGTTGGCTGTGAGCCATGCTATTGCAGCGATCAGTAATTCTCTTCCGTCTATCGGCCTTCCGAGTCTCTATAACTCGTTTGTAGCGACTCTTGAGAGTTTCAATTGCCACTTACCACGGACGCAGCGTTACTTGCTCTGGGTCGCCGCGATGGCTCCGATCAATGTCTTGATGGCCCAGTGGATAGCGTGGAAGCTGCTGCGCTTCGACCTACAGTTGGCAGGAGAGCGGCCGGCGAAAGGCGGCGGCGAGCCGGCCGCGCAGAAATGACGGTTTGAACTCCGCCCATCGATGAGAGCTGGTTCCGAAATCCGGGCCTGAGACGACTCTGGAACACGTCGAATCGGATGCGTGAATCGCCGCGAGAGAGGGGATTGTTTCGGGCCCAGGTTGTCGAGCGGCAGGCATTCGGACGCCAGGGGCGGGTCGTATTGGCGAGGCCCGTTTCGTTTCGCGTGCTGGCAATGGCCGCGGCGGGGCTGGCGGCGAGTCTGGTGGGCTTCCTGTTCTGGGGCAGCTACACGCGCACCGAGCGCGCGACGGGGGTGCTGTGGCCGGAGGCGGGGCTGGTTCAGGTGCGCGCGCCCCAGAGCGGGCTGGTCACCGCGCTTCGCGTCCGCGAGGGCGTCGCTGTGGCCAGGGACGAGCCGCTTGCCGTCGTGGGGACCGAGCGGGCGTTCTCCAGCGGCGGAAGCCTGCATCTAGCCTTGGCGCGGGAGTTGGAGCGGGAGATCGAATCGGTCGCGAGCCGAATCGAGGGGCAGCGTCGCTTGTTCGAACAGGAGTCGCAGGCGCTGGGTCTGCGCGTCCGGGCGCTGAGGGATCGAGGCGCGACGATCGCCCGGCAGAACGAGACGCAGCGGGAGATGGTCGGGCTGCTCCGAACCCGGCTCGCGCGCAGCGAGAAACTGGTTGCGGGCGGCGTCGCCGCGCCGAGCCGCCTGGAGGAGGCGCGACGGGTATGGTTGGACGCGCGCCTGCGACTGGCGGAGATCGAGGAGGTTGGACTGAGCACCGCCGCCGCGCTGCGCGCCGCGGAGGCGGAAAGAGGCACGCTCGCCACGGCCAACGAGGCCCGGCTGGCCCAGCTCGGCGAAAATCTGCATCGCCTGCGGCGTGAGCGGATCCGAGCGCGGGGCGAAGAGGGCTACACGTTGCGCGCGCCCGCGTCCGGACGTGTGGCGACGGTTCTGGTGCGCGAGGGCGAGCGCGTCGCCCTCGACGCTCCGCTGCTGACCCTCGTTCCGCCGGAAACCCGGCTCTACGCCGAGTTGTACGTGACCAGCCGGGCGCGCGGCGCACTGAGGGTGGAACAGCCCGCGCTACTGGCGCTGCGCGGGTTCCCGCCGCGTGAATTCGGTTTCCAGCGCGGCCGGATCCAAGCGATCTCTCGAACGCCGATCGAGCCCCAGGACCTGCTGGTTCCGCTGCCGCTGGCCGAGACGGTGTACCGAGTGCGGGTGGCGTTGGAATCTCAGCGCGTTCGCCGCGGCGGAGCAGAATACGTGCTCCAGCCGGGAATGTTGCTCGATGCGGAGTTGCCTACGGAGCGAAGGCACCTGATCGAGTGGATCTTCGAGCCCCTGCTCGACCTTCGCGACCGGGGCGCGGTGTGACGGACTCGTCCGAAGCCGACCGCATTCTGCACTTCGGCCTCGGCCGGCGACTGCCAGTGGTTCATCAGAGCGAAACCTCGGAATGCGGACTGGCGTGTCTTGCGATGGTCGGGTCGTACTTCGGCCACGACCTGGATCTGCCTGGACTGCGCAAGCGCTTCCCGATCGGTGCGCGGGGCATGCGCCTGAGCGATCTGATGCGCGTCGCCGAACGGCTCGGTTTGGCCTCGCGTCCGCTGCGCTTGGAAGTCGAACAGATCGGGCAGCTTCAGGCGCCTGCGATCCTGCACTGGGACCTCGACCACTTCGTGGTTCTGCACTCGGTGCGCAGGGGACGAGCCGTACTGCACGACCCCGCGCGCGGCCGGGTCGTTCACTCGCCGAGCACTTCACCGGGATCGCGCTGGAACTCACGCGCTCCGGTAATTTTCAGCCAGAAGTCGCCGCCAGTCGCCTGCGCCTGAACGACTTGTGGCGCGCCTCGGAGGGTCTAGCGGGCAGTTTGGCACAGGTCTTCGCGATCTCCCTGGCGCTGCAGGTTTTCGGACTGGCCAGTCCTTACTTCATGCAACTCGTGGTGGACCGGGCGATTCCGCTGCACGACACCGATCTGCTGGTGGTCGCCTCGGTGGGCTTCGGTCTGTTGGCGATCGTCTCCGCCCTGACCGGGGCGCTGCGGAGCTGGGTGATCCTGTACCTGGGCAGCACCATGGGCATCCAGCTCGGGGGCAATCTCTTTCGCCACTTGCTGCGGCTGCCCCTGCCGTTCTTCGAGAGCCGGCATCTGGGCGACATTACCTCCCGTTTTGGTTCCCTCGGTACGGTGCAGAATTTGATTACCACCGGGATAGTGCAGGCGTTCATGGACGGGCTGCTGGCGATACTCACTCTGGCGCTGATGTTCTTCTACAACGCCGGGCTCACTTTCCTGACGCTGGGCGTTCTGGCGGTGCAGATCGCGGGTCAGGCTGCGGTCTTCGGACCCATGAAGCGTCGGGTGGAAGAGCAGATCGTCCGCCAAGCGGAACAGGACACGGTTTTTCTAGAGAGCGCTCGGGCGGAGCAGGCACTCAAGCTTTTGGGGGTGGATGGGTGGCGGGGGTCCCTGTGGCTGAACCGGGCGGCGGACCCCCTCACCGCGGGCATTCGCCACGCGCGCCTGGGTCTGGCCTACGGCACGGCCAACGGAACGCTGGGGAGTCTGACGGGGATAGCCGTGGTGTACCTGGGAGCCCGGTCGATCATGGACGGCCAGTGGACGCTGGGCGCGCTGCTGGCGTTCGTCGCCTATCGGGGGAACTTCGTCGGGCAGGTCCAGACGCTGGTTGCTCTGACCGTTCAGTACCGCATGGCCAGGCTGCACCTGGACCGGGTGGCCGACATCGCCCTGACTGAGACCGAGGACGCCGGGGAAACGCGGGCGGAGCCCCCGCTGTCCTTGCAAGGCAGGGTGTTGGTGCGGGAGGTGTCGTTCCGTTACTCGGAACTGGAGCCCTGGGTGATCGAGAATCTGTCGCTGGAGATAGGGCCGGGCGAGTTCGTCGCCATCGCGGGGCGTTCGGGGTGCGGCAAGACGACGCTGCTGAAGCTGGTTCTGGGTTTGCTTCGGCCGGAGCGGGGACAGGTCTGGATCGACGATGTCGCGGCCCACAGAGTCGGGCGAGGACAATTGGGAGGGGGGCTGGCGGCGGTGATGCAGCAGGATCAACTTCTGAGCGGCTCGCTGATCGACAACGTATGCTGCTTCGACCCTTCGCCGGATCTCGACTATGCGCAGGAGTGCATCGCGGGGGTGGGGTTGGACGAGGCGGTCGCAGCGATGGCGATGGGAGTTCAGACACGTATCGGGGATCTGGGCTTTTCGCTTTCGGGCGGGGAGAGGCAGCGTCTGCTGTTGGCTCGGGCGCTTGATTCCCGTCCGAGGGTACTGGTGCTCGACGAGGCAACCAGTCACCTGGACCCGGAATCCGAGGCAACCGTGAACGCGACGCTGCGCAAGCTGGAGATTACCCGGATTCTGGCGGCGCATCGCCAAGAGTCCCTCGCCCTCGCGGATCGCGTTGTGCGAATCGACACGACCCTGGGACGGCGGTGGAAGCCGGCGGGCGCTGCAACTGCCAGTCGCAGGGACTGGCTGCGATTCCTCGCCGGTCGCTGGGCTAGACTTAGCACATGCCTCAGGACCGAAGCGCCGCCATCGTCGAACGCACTGCCGACTCGATCGTCGCAAACTACGGGCGCCAGCCGCTGGCGCTGGTCCGCGGAGAGGGGCTACACGTCTGGGACGCGGACGGCAACCGCTATCTGGACTTCGCCGGGGGCATCGCGACCACCGTGCTCGGCCACTGCCACCCGCGGGTGGTGGCCGCGCTGGAGGCCCAGGCCCACACGCTCTGGCACGTCTCCAACCTCTATCACACCGCCCCGCCGGTCGAGCTGGCGGAGCGGCTGTGCGCGCACTCCTTCGCCGAGCGCGTGTTCTTCTGCAATTCGGGGGGCGAGGCCAACGAGGCCGCGCTCAAGCTGGCGCGCCGCTACCAGCGCGACGCCGGCTGGGACCGCTTCGAGATCGTGGTCTTCGACCGCGGCTTCCACGGGCGCAGCCTGTTCACGCTGAGCGCGACCGCCAACCCGGCCTACCAGCGGGGCTTCGAGCCGCTGGTGCCCGGCATTCGCGAGGCGCGCTTCGGCGACCTCGACTCGGTCGACGCGGCGATCGGCCCGCACACCGCCGCGGTGCTGGTCGAGCCCGTCCAGGGCGAGGGCGGCGTGCGGCCCGCGAGCCGCGAGTTCCTGGAGGGGCTGCGCGAACGCTGCGACGCCAGCGACTGCCTGCTGATCTTCGACGAGGTGCAGTGCGGCATGGGGCGCACGGGCGAGCTCTTCGCCTACCAGCACTACGGCGTCGTCCCCGACGTGATGACCCTCGCCAAGGCGCTGGGCAACGGCATTCCGATCGGGGCCATGCTGACGACCGCGAGCATCGGCGGAGCGCTGGTGCCCGGCACGCACGGCTCGACCTTCGGCGGGAACCTGCTGGCGGCGGCCAGCGCCGTCGCCGTGCTCGACGAGCTGACCGAGGGCGGAGTGCTGGCGCATTCCCTGCGCGTGGCCGAGCAACTGGAGAACGGACTCGAGAGCCTGGCCCGCAACCTCGGCGACCGCGTCGCCGAGCTGCGCGGCCTGGGCCTGCTGCGCGGCATCCAGGTGCGCGGCGAGGCCGGCAAGGTGGTCGACGCCGCCCGCGAGGAGGGTCTGCTGGTGATCTCTGCCGGCGCCGACGTCGTGCGCCTGGCTCCCGCGCTGACCGTCAGCGAAGAGCAGATCGAAGAAGCGCTGCCCATCCTGGAGCGCGCCCTGCAGCGCGCCTGACGGCCCGACCCGGCCCGCCCGCGCCGCCTCCGGGTCCGCTATCCGCCGTCCGGCCCGCCGCGGCGGGAATCCCGCAGCGCGCGCCAGAGCTCGCCGAGCGAAAAGACGCGCGCGCCGCGCTCGGCGTTCCGCGCGCCGATCTCGAAGGCCAGGCGCCACTGCTCGAACAGCACCCGGTAGGCGTGGCACAGCCCGTAGCGGCGGTCGTAGATGTGCGTGGCCTCGGAAGTCACGCCGTTGAGCTCCAGGACCTTGAACTCGCCCGCCCGCAGGGCCTCGACCGAGGGCGAGCGCACGTCGTAGCGGCCGAAGAAGAAGCCCTCGAAACAGCGGCTGACGCGCTCGAGCTCGGCCTCGAGCGCCGGAGTCCGGTGGCGCTCTCCGTCCCTGAAAATCGCTCCCCGGCTGTGCGTTCCCAGCGACACCAGGCGCACGCCGCGCCCCTCGGGAACGACCTGCTGCAGGTTCGCCGCGTGGTTGGCGAAGTAGGCCCCGGACATGGCCACCGCCCGCGGGTCGGCGAGGATCAGCTGCTCGAGCGTCCGCAGCCCGTCGCCGCGCACCTCGGGCAGGATCTTCTCGGTGATCGAGAACAGCCGTCCCCGCTCCTCGCCGGGCCGGCGCGCGTAGAACAGCCCGAACTCCGGTCCGTCGACGTACTCCTGCACCAGAGCCGCGCCGTCCAGCGAGTCGAGCGCGCCCGCCAGCGCGTCCCGGTCGCGCGCGATGCTCACGCCGCGGCCGCGCTCGCCCGCGTCGGGCTTCACGACCACCGGATAGTCCAGGCCGTGCTCACGCATGAAGCGCAGCGCGCGCTGCAGGCGTCCCGGACCGGGCGGCAGCGGCGCGAAGCGCGCCAGAGCGGGTCCGGCGCCCGCCAGCTCGCCCAGGATGGCCGCCTTGCCCGCCCCCACGAAGCCGCCGGCCGGCATTCCCGGGTTGGCGGCGGTGAAGACCGCGCCGCGCCGGTAGCGGAGCGTCCAGACCAGGATGCGGCAGATCACCGGTAGGTAGACCACCGGCCAGGGCCAGAACTCCCAGTGGCGCAGCCGCTGCCAGCGTCCCAGCAGCAGGCGCCGCCCTCGCCAGTCAAGCAGGGGCGGCCCCTGGTCCGCGAAGGCGGTGCTTCAGCGTCGACAGAGCCACGCCGAAGTTCTCGGGCGGCTTCCTCCCGGCCAAGCGCAGCGCGACCGCCACCAGCGAGAAGTGATGCACCGTGTGGCTGAGCAAAGCCTGCAGCTCGCGCTCCAGACTGGACGGGGCGCCGTCCGAGTCCGGGTCCGCGCACTCCGCTCGCACCCGGACGGGCGCGGAGGGTTCGCCGTCCTCGAGCAGCCGCAGATCGGCGATCAGCTCGCCCAACCGGCGCAGCGCCAGTCCCCGGTCGGTCTCGAGCCGCGCCTCGCGCTCGCGCAGGTCGTAGTCGATCCGGCCGGCGGGCAGTCCCTCCAGCAGCCGGGCGTAGAAGTCGATGCAGTGCCGGAAGTGCACGCCGACGGCGCTGCCTCCCAGCTCGGGCTCGGAGCGCGCGTAGAGTTCGTCCTCCAGCTCTGCGAGCAGCCCGACTCCCTGCCGGAGCAGGTCGACGTTGTCCTGGATGAGGGTGAAAAGAGTGCTCATGGGGCCGGGAGTTCTCCGACGGGTACGAATTCCGCGGCGACCGCGTCCCACGCCCGCCGCGCCATCTGCTTGCGGGTCGAACCCTCGACCGGATTGGGGGCGAAGCGGATCGCGATCTCCAGCGAGGGCAGAGCCATCAGGCGGTACAGGTGGCCGAGAAAGCCCGCTCCTCCCCACCAGCAGACCGAGCCCGAGGCGTGGGGGGTCCCCTCGGGGGTGCGGTAGGAGAGGCTGGCGCAGGTCGCGGGAAAGCCCGCTTCGACGGCGACTTGAAAGAATCCCGAGTGGAAGGGAAGGACCTCGATGCCGGGACTGGTGGTGGCCTCGGGAAAGACCGACACGCCACCCCCGCTCTCCAGCTTCCCGCGCATGGCCGCCAGCGTCTCGGGCAACGATGCCTTGCGCTCGCGGTCCACGAACAGATGTCCTGCCCCGCGCACGATGCGTCCGATCCCCGGCCAGCCGGCCACCTCGGACTTGGCCACGAAGGTGCAGGGCGCGTGCGCGTACAGCACCGCGACGTCCAGGTAGGACAGGTGGTTCGAGACCAGGAAGAAGGGCGGCTCGGGCGGATTCCCGCTCACCCGGACCGTCGACCGCAGCAGGCGCAGCACCGCGCGCGACCAGAAGCGGTGCAGGCGTTCGCGGGCGGGGCCCGGCTCGGAGAGAAGCAGCCCCAACCCGCGATACAGCGCGTAGACGGCAGTCGTCTCGGCCGCCAGGACGGACAGTCGCGCCAGGGCGCGCAGGTGCGAGCCGGGAGTCATGAGACGAAGTTCGCCAAGAGCTTGGGGGGCACGTTCCGGACGTCGAGCAGCGCCAGAAAGACGATCGTGCCGAAGCGCCGGTCCAGGGCCGGCGGACTGCAGACCCTGGCTCCGTGGCGCAGGTAGGTCCAGAACAGCCTGGGGATCTCGACCGGGCGTCCGGGTTCGGAGCCCGGATCCGCAGGGCAGCGCAGCCGGGGCCGCGGTTCGACTTCGATCTCCGGCTCGACGTAGCCGCGCTCGGTCAGCCAGGCGTGCGCGGCCCAGCCCTCGGCCGGATCCTGGGAAGTGAGCGTGCAGCAGCCGAAGAAATAGCGCGTCCGGTGGCGTTGCATGTAGGCGCCCAGGCCGCGCCACAGCAGGTAGAGCACCCGCTGGTGGCGGTGATCGGCGGCGATGCAGGCCCGGCCGAGTTCCACGCTGTCCCGGCGCACCCCGGCGGGCAGGCGCGACAGATCGAACTCGGTCGCGGTGTAGAACCCCCGGCCGCGCGCGGCCGCCGCTGCGGTCTGCAGCCGGTAGGTGCCGACCACGGCGCCCGTCTCCAGGTCCGAGACCAGCAGGTGGTCGAACTGGGCGTCGAACTCGTCGGTGTCCCGCCCGCTGGCCCAGGACTCGCGCAGACCCGCACCCATCTCGAGGTTGAAAACCGCGAAGCGCAGCGCGTAGACGGCGTCCAGGTCGTCGGCGCTGCGCGCGAAGCGCGCCTGGTAGCGGCCCTGGCGCTGCTCCCAGTCGATGCGGTTCGCCGGCCCCGCGCCGCCGGAGAGAATCGGAGGAGAAGCGGAGGGCTCGGCCACGCGGCTCACCCCAGGCGCTCGTAGGTCTCGGGATCGGCCCGCAGCACCAGCAGCTCGCCGAAGCGCTCGACCCGGCCCCGGATCCGCAGCGGCTCGGCGACCCGGTCCAGGACCCGGGAGTTGACGCTGCCGCCGTCCGCGTCCGTCAGCAAAAGGTGGCTGGCTTCGCCCTGACCGTGCCGGACCACGAAGACGGCCGGCACGCCGCCGCTGAGACAGCGCGTGGCGCAGGCGCGGTGAGGCTTGAGGCTGCCCGGCTTCATCACCCCCAGGTAGCACTTGCTGTCGACGATCTCGCCGACCAGCGTGAACCCGCCCAGGTCCTCGCCCGCGCCCGGCGGGCGCGCTTGGCGGCCCTCCAGACGCTCGATCGAGCCCTCGGCCAGCTCGATCATGGTCAGGCCGTCGCGGTAGATCAGCGATCCCTCCAGCCGCACCCAGCGGCCGTCGAGCCCCTCGACCTGCCCCGCGGCGCTGTGCTTGCCGAAGGCGACCAGCAGGTAGCGCGACGCGCCGGCTGCGCCCGTGCTGCGTCCCGGGCGCGGCACCACCAGCAGCGGCTCGGGGCGTTCGAGGACCCAGCCCTCGAAGGTGCGCCGGACGCCGAACTCGAAGCTGGCCGCCGAGAAGGGCCGCTGGGCGAAGACCAGCAGCAGCGCGACGAGCGCCGAGAGCCCCAGAACTCCCGCCACCGCGAGACGCACGAATCGCGCCAGTCCGGGCGGCGCCTGGGGCCGGTAGCCGACGTAGAACTCCTCCGGCGTCCCGGGTTCAGGCATCGGGATCCTCCCACACGGCCGGCTCGACCCGCGTGCCCGGCGGCAGCGGCGTGGGGTGCACGTGGACGCGGCCGTCGACGACGCGCGCGCGGAACGTCGGCACGCGTTCCGTGAACGGCTCGGGCGAACGGCCGCAGTCCGGCACGTACTGATAGCCGTGCCACGGGCAGGTCACGAAGCCGTCCACGATCGCGCCTTCGCCCAGAGGCCCGTTCTGGTGCTGGCAGACGTTCGACAGCGCCGAGATCTTGCCGTCGTAGCGGAAGATCGCCACCCGCTCCCCGCCCAGCGTCACGATCCGGGCGCGGTTGTTCGGAATCCCGGAGGCCTCGCCCACGTCGACGAAGCCGTCGTCGGTGGGCACGTCCAGCGGAACGTCCGCGCCGCGTTCGCGCAGCGCCGCCAGCAGGTGCAGGGAGATCAGCCACAGCAGGCCCAGGCCCAGCAGCGCCGCCAGGGCCGGGTGCGTCTCGGACTGCAGCACCCCCAGCGCCACGTGCATCAGCACCAGCCCGTAGGCGAGGTACACGCCCATGTGCAGGCTCTTCCAGACCGGCGCGGTCAGGTTGGCGAGCCAGAAGTCGTGGCTGGTGGCGGCCATCAGGAACAGGAACACCAGCGCGGCCAGGCCCAGCGGCTGGAACGGGAACTGCGCCAGGCTGTCGACCCGGGGGTTGCCGGCCAGCACGCTGACCAGCGGGTTGACGTCGCCGAGGGCGTGGAACTGCACCATCGAAAAGCCGCCGTGCGCCAGCGCCAGCACGAAGACCGTCACGCCCATGTGGCGGCGGTTGTACAGCAGCGGCAGAAAGCGCCGGTCCAGCCGGCACAGCGGGCCGATCGACAGCACCACGTGCAGCAGCAGCAGCGAGGCGCTCCCGAAGCCCCGGATCAGCAGCGTCTCGACGGTCGAGTCCGGGTGCGCCGACAGGTCGGCGGCGGCGAAGATCGCCAGGTAGAGCGCCACGCCGATCAGCAGCCAGCGGTCGTAGACCTTCTTCTGGCGGTTCCACTGCACCGCCCGGTAGTGGACGCTCATCGCAGCACCCGCGGATCGAAGCGGGGCAGGGGCGCGCTCGCCACGCGCCGCTGGTGACCCAGGCTGTAGAGCAGCAGATGGCCGCCGTCGGCCGCGGCCTCCGGCAGGGCGAAGCGCCGGCGCTGGGTGCCGGCCAGCGCGCCCAGCAGGCGGGCGCCGTCCGGCACTCCGCGTTCGCCGAGGCGCGCGGTCCAGTAGACCAGCACGTCCGGCCGGCGCAGGTCTTCGAGCGGGTGCAGCTCCAGCCACGGTCCGGCCTCCGGCCGGGCGAAGACGCGGCCGCGGATCGGCAGTCCTCCCCACCCGCCGGCGAGCTCCAGGATCGCCGAGCCCGGGAGATCGGGCGTCCTCAGCCCCTCTCCCGGGTCCTCGGGGATCGCCACGCGCCCCGCCAGCGAGGCCGCGTACCCCACCGGCAGGACGATCGCCAGGACCAGCCAGATGCGGGTGTGGCGGAGGCGCAGTTCGCGGATCACGTCGCGTCCTCCGCGGCGCGCCGGTGCGCGTTTTTCTCGGCCGGCGGCCCGGGGGCTCCGCGCAGCCAGCGCCAGGCCAGGTACGGCCAGAGCGCGGCCGCGCCCGGCAGCACGATCAGCCGGAAACCGAGCGTCGAGCCGCGGGCGGCGGGGTCGATCCGGCGCGCCCCCAGCAGTGAGAAGACGACCGCGAAAACGCCACCGATGCCGGCGTAGGCGAACGCCAGCGTCGCGATCCAGTTCGCCGCCTGTTCCGGCATCATTCCTCCCGCTGCTGGGCCGAAGTGTAACTCCGCGGGGGGTTCCGGCGTCTAATGCGATGACGGATCCGACGCCGGAGGAATTCGACATGACAGCGAGCTGGAAAAGAAGGGGGGCGGTACTGGCCGTTCTGTGCGCCCTGTGGGCCGCGGCCCCGGCCGCGCAGGCCATCGAACCGTACTGGTCGAACTGGCGCGGGCTGGCGATCCGCGGCTACGACCCGGTCGCGTACCAGATCGAGGGGCGGCCGGTCGAAGGCCGCGGCGAGCACGCCCTGAAGTGGAGGGGAGCGACCTGGCGTTTCGCCAGCGCCTCCAACCGCGAGCGCTTCGAGGCGGAACCGGAGCGCTACGCCCCCCGCTACGGCGGGTACTGCGCCTATGCCGTCGCCAACGGCTACACCGCCAGCGTCGACCCCGATGCCTGGAAGATCGTGGACGGCAGGCTCTACCTGAACTACAGCCGCTCGATCCAGGCCGAGTGGGAAAAGGACGTCGCGGGCCACATCGAGCGGGCCGACCGCAACTGGCCGGGCCTGCGGGCGGGCGGAGGGTAGCCTCAGAGTTCCGGCAGCAGCTGGTCGAGGCGCTGCACCCACAGGTCGGCCCCGGCGGCGTCCCCGCCGTTCCGGGCGCCGACGCACACGGCCGCGGCGCCCGCGGCCCGGCCCGCCGCGATGTCCATGCGGTTGTCGCCGACCATCACCGCGTCGGCGGCCGTGCCGCGCCAGCGGGCCAGAAGCCGCTCGATCCCGCCGGGATCGGGCTTGGGCGGCGCCTCTTCGCGGCCCAGGATGTCCTCGTCGGCGAACCAGCCCGACAGGCCGCAGGCGTCGAGCGTGCGCCGGGCCGTCGGCCGGCGGTTGCGCGTCAGGATTCCCATCCGCGCCCCCCGCGCGCGCAGCGCGGAGAGCAGTTCCGCCGCTCCCGGGGCGGCGCGGGCCCGCCCGGCCAGGTCGCGTTCGATCCGGTCGAGATGCGCGTACAGGGGCGCGGCGCGCCCCGCCGGCAGCTCCTCCAGCGTCTCCAGAATGGGCCGGCCCGCGGCGATCCCGAGCTGGCGGCGGATCGCGTCGAAGTCGTGCTGGGCCACGGTCAGCGTGCCGTCGAGATCGAAGATCCAGTGCAGACGGCCGCGGATCACGCCGTCTCCGGTTCCCGCGTGTGCGACGTCTCCAGCCTGGCGACCGGCCGGCCGAGCCGCAGAACCTCCCCGGGCTCCGCCGGCGCCAGCCGCGCGAAGCCCGGCGGCAGCAGCAGCACCAGCGTGGAGCCGAACTCGAAGCGTCCCAGCGCCTCGCCCTTGGCGAAGCGCGCCCGCCCGCCCGAGTCCCGGCGCTCGACCGGCCGGCGCGGGCGGGACTGGGTGCTCAGATCGTCGAAGCGGACGCGCACCTTGCCGACCAGCGTGGCGCCGACCGCGACCAGCGCCAGCTCCCCAGCCCCGGCGCCCGTGCGCCCGAAGATGCACAGGCGCTCGTTCTGAGCGAACAGCCCGTCGACCCCGGCCAGCCCGAGCGAGTTGACCGGCCAGAGACTTCCGGGAACGTACTTCGCGCGCGTCACCTGCAGAGCGCAGGGAGCGTGGAAGCGGTGGTAATCGCGCGGCGCCAGATAGAACGTGGCGAAGCAGCCGCCCTCCAAGGCCCCCGCGGCGTCGCTGTCGTTCAACAGCTCGGCCAGGGAATAGGGCCGCCCCTTGAGCTGGAACAGCGTCCCCTCTCGGATCTCCCCGGATTCCCCCCAGGCGCCGTCGCAGGGGGAGACCAGGGTCGAGGCGGAAGTGTCCAGCGG
>JAGWBS010000079.1:0-4679 GCA_021295775.1 Pseudomonadota bacterium
AAATATATCCATATTCCCTTTATTTCAAGAATTCCATTCAGCGATTTCGAATGCACATAAGATTCGCGGATTTGACATAATCTTGTGCGAATTCGATCAATTCCTCTGTAGAAACAGGCACTTTTCTGGACAAAGCCCAGTGCCACCAGACCGCTGACGATGGCTTCACTGGAGTCTCGGTTGGGCTGGCTGGCCCAGTTCGGTATGCGCGCCGGCGCGTCCCCAGGGACAGAGGAAGTCCGGCCCCCTTCCGGAGTAGGAGTCCTCCCCAGTGGTGTCAAGCAGGTATCGGCCCGGTTCGCGGGACACAGCCCGCCGCCGCCTCGGTCAGCGGGCGGTCCCGGATCGGCAGGTGGACCACTGACGCGACCAGGCTCAGCGCGATGGCGCCGATCCAGACCGGGTCGTAGGAGCCGGTCGCGTCGTGGATCCGGCCGCCCAGCCAGACGCCCAGAAAGCTGCCGACCTGGTGCGACAGGAAGACGATCCCGTACAGCGACGACAGATGTCGGGTGCCGAAGATCTGCGCCACCGTGCCGCTGGTCAGCGGAACGGTCGCCAGCCACAGGAAACCGATGATCGCCGCGAAGACCAGCGCGCTGGTCCTGCTGACCGGCACGATCATGAAACCCGAGATGACCACGGCCCGCGCGAAGTAGAGCCCGCTCAGCAGGTGCTTCTTGCGGTAGCGGTCTCCCAGGTGGCCGAAAAGGTACGAGCCGAGCATGTTGAACAGCCCGATCAGCGAGAGCGCGACGGCGGCGACGCTCTCCTGCAGCCCGTGGTCGCTCAGGTAGGACGGCAGGTGGGTGGCGATGAAGGCGACGTGGAAGCCGCACACCAGGAAGCCGATGTTCAGCAGCAGGTACCCCGAGTGCGTGCGCGCCCGGCCCAGCACGCGGGCGAAGTCGCCCTCCGGCGCCGGGCCGGCGGCGGACGCGGGTTCCGGATCCCGGGCCGGAAAGCCCATCGCTCCCACGCCGATCGCGCCGACCGCCAGGGCGGCGAAGAGCAGCGCCGTCTGCCAGCCGAGGGCGTCGATCAGAAACTGAAGCCCCGGCGCGACCGAGAACATGCCGAACGAGCCCGCCGCGGTGACGATGCCGAAGGCGGCCCCGCGCCGGTGCTCCGGAACGACCTGCGCGACCGCGCCCAGGGTCACGACGTAGGAAGTCGCGCTGAGCGCCAGCCCGACCATCACTCCCAGTCCCAGGTAGAGCGTCGCGGTCGAGGCGGCCAGGGACAGGCTGGCGAAGCCCGCCGCGTACAGCAGGGCGCCGGCCGCGATCACCCAGCGGGGGCCGATCCGGTCGGCGGCGATGCCCGCGAGCGGAAGCCCGAACAGAAAGTTCTGCACGGCGATGGCCAGGCTGAAGGTCTCGCGGCCGGTGACCAGCGCGGCGCTGACGGGCTGCAGGAAGAGGCCGAACGACTGCCGCGCGCCCATCGACAGGGCGACGGTCAGAGCGCTGAGCGCGACGATCCGGAAGGGTCTGTTCGCGTCCGACAAGGCCGAGGTCCCGCCGCCGGGTCTAGATCACCCCGTCCGTCCGCAGCTTCTCGATCTCCGCGGCGGACAGTCCCAGAAGCTCCGACAGCAGGTCCTCGGTGTCGGCCCCGAGCGCCGGCGCGGGGCGCCGGGGCATGGCTTCGCTGCCGGGCAGGTCGATCGGACAGCCCACCTCGCGCAGGCTGCCCAGCTTGGGGTGCTCCAGCTCCCAGAGCATGCCTAGCTGCTGGAGCTGCGGTTCCGAAAGGGCCTGGGTCAGGTCGTTCACGGGCGCGCAGGGCACTTCTCCCCGCAGCCGTTCCAGCCAGTGCGCGGTGGTGCCGCGTGCGAATTCGCGCGCGAGCGTTTCGACCAGTTCCTCCCGCCGCTCCCCGCGGGCGGTGATGCTGGCGTAGCGCGGGTCCGCGGCCAGGTCGTCGCGGCCCAGGCGCGCGCACATCCGCTCGAAGAACTTGTCCTTCATGCACATCACGAAGATCCAGCCGTCGGAGGTGGCGAAGATCTGCACCGGCGCGACGCTCTGGTGCGCCGAGTGGGCGATGCGGCGCGGTTCGACGCCCAGGTTCAGGTTCCAGGCCGCCAGGTAGTTGAGCATCGACACGCCGCCCTGCAGCAGGGACGTCTCCACGTCGCCGCCGCGGCCGGTCTCGCGGGCGCGCAGCAGTCCCGAGAGCAGTCCGACGACCGACACCAGACCGGTGGCGAAGTCGACCACCGAGACGCCGCTGCGCACGGGCGGGCCGCCCGGTTCGCCCGTCAGCGACATGTAGCCCGCCAGCGCCTGGATGACGAAGTCGTAGCCGGGTTCGCCGGCCCGCTCGCCGCCGCGCCCGAAGCCCGAGCACGACACGCACACCAGGCGCGGATTGACCTCACTCAGCGCGGCGTAGTCCAGGCCCAGCGCGCCGGGCAGGTCGCCGCGCAGGTTGTTGTAGACAGCGTCCGAGACACGCGCCAGGTCGCGCAGGATCGCGCGCCCGGCGTCGCTGCGGATGTCCAGCGTCAAGGAGCGCTTGTTGCGGTTCATCGACTGGAAGTAGAGCGAGTCGTCCGGCGCGCGCTCGTCCAGCGGGGGCACGCCGCGGGCCGCGTCGCCCCCGCTGCGCCGGTCCTCGATCTTGATCACCTCGGCGCCCAGGTCGCCCAGCAGCATGGTCCCCCAGGGACCCGCGCCGAAGGAGGAAACGGTCAGGACGCGGACGCCCTGCAGCGGGAGGGGGGCGTCCCCGCTCACGCGCCTTCTCCGGCGGTCCGCCGGGGCACGAGCACGCTGCGGCGGAAGGTCAGGACCACCTCGCCGCGCTGGTTCAGGCCCTGGGTTTCCACCTGGACGACGCCGCGGTCCGGCCGGCTCCGCGACGCGCGCTTGTCCAGCACCGTGGTGCGCGCGTACAGGGTGTCGCCGTGGAAGGTCGGGCCGTCGTGCACGACCGACTCGTAGGCCAGGTTGGCGATCGCCTTGCCGCTGATGTCGGCCACCGTCATCCCCACCACCACGCTGAAGACCAGCGGCCCGACCACCAGCCGCTGGCCGAACTGGGTGTCCTCGGCGTAGGCGGCGTCGATGTGCAGCGGGTGCTGGTTCATCGTCAGCAGCGAGAAGTACAGGTTGTCGGTCTCGGTGACGGTCCGCCCCGGCCAGTGCTCGATCACCTCGCCGGGAGCGAAGTCCTCGAAGTAGCGGCCGAAGCTCTCGCGGGTGGCCATCAGAGGGCGTGCCTTTGCAGCAGCTGGCGCGCGATCACGGTCTTCTGGATCTCGTTGGTGCCCTCGCCGATCAGCAGCAGCGGAGCGTCCCGGAAGTAGCGCTCGATCGGCAGCTCGAGCGAATAGCCGGCGCCGCCGTGGATGCGCATCGCCTCCAGCGCCGACTCCATCGCGGCCTCGGTCGCGAAGAGCTTGGCCATGCCCGCCTCCAGATCCACCCGCGAGCCCCGGTCCTTGGCGCGCGCCGCGCTGTAGGTCAGCAGCCGCGCGGCCTCCAGCTTGGTCGCCATTTCGGCCAGCTTTTCCTGGATGAGCTGGTGTTCGCCGATCGGCTTGCCGAAGGTCCGGCGCTGCTGGGCGTAGCGGATCGAGGCCTCGAAGCAGGCGCGCACGAGTCCGACCCCGCGCGCGGCCACGTTGATGCGGCCGGTCTCGAGCCCGCTCATCACGTACTTGAAGCCCCGGCCCTCCTCGCCCCCGACCAGGTTCTCGGCCGGCACGCGGAAGTCGTCGAAGACCAGCTCGCAGGTCTTGATCCCCTTGTAGCCCAGCTTGCGGATGTCGCGGCTGACCTCGAAGCCGGGTCCGCCCTTCTCGATCAGCAGGATGCTCATGCCGCGGTGCGGCGGGTCGGCGTCCGGGTCGGTGCGGGCGAGCAGGGCGAAGGTGTTTCCGTAGCGCGCGTTGGTGATCCACATCTTGGCGCCGTTGACCACGTAGTCGTCCCCGTCGCGCCGGGCGGTGGTGCGGATCGCCTGCACGTCGCTGCCGGCGTCGGCCTCGGACAGCGCCAGCCCGCCGCGCCGCTCGCCGCTGGCGAAGAGCGGCAGCCACTTGCGCTTCTGCGCCTCGGTTCCGAACTCCCGCACCATGTACGCCATGATCAGGTGCGAGTTGATCAGTCCCGGCATCGACGCCCAGCCGCGCGCCAGCTCTTCGACCACCAGCGCGTAGGTGGTGTGGTCGAGCCCGATCCCGCCGTACTGCTCCGGGATCGTGGCCCCGAACAGCCCCAGTTCCTTGATGCGTTCGACCAGGGCGAAGGGGTACTCGTCGCGATGGTCGAGATCGCTGGCGACCGGCGCCACCTCCGCGTCGACGAACTTGCGGACCGTCTCGACCAGCTGCTGCTGCTCGTCGGTCAGGTCGAAGAGCATGCCTTCCTCCCCGGACCGCTGCGCGTCCCGCCCGCGCCCGCAGCCGGCTCAGTCTACATCCAGGCGCGACGGTATGATCCGCAGCGATCTCGAAAGAAGGGGCCGAAACGTGCGGGTAGGCATCATCGGGGTGGGCCAGATCGGCACCAGCGTCGGCAGACGCATCATCGGGGCGGGCCACGAAGTCTCGCTCTACGACGTGCGCGCCGAGGCGATGCGCGAACTGGAGTCGCTGGGGGCGCGCGTCTGCGCCAGTCCGGCCGAACTGGCCGCCGGCAGCGAGCTCATCTGCGTGGCGGTGCTCG
>JAGWBS010000079.1:4739-15242 GCA_021295775.1 Pseudomonadota bacterium
AGAGCTCCGTCCGCACTTGGACGGTGCTGGGCGTTGCGGCCGCGGCCGCCGAGCGCGGCCTGCTGGTGATCGACGCGGGCGTCGCCGGCGGCCACGCGAGCGCCGACCGCGGCGAGATGGTGGTCACCGTCGGAGGCCCCGAGACCGCCTGTGAGCGCGTCCGCCCGGTCTTCGAGAGTTTCTCGCACGAGGTGATCCACGCCGGTCCGCTGAGCGCCGGAATGGCGCTGAAGCTGGTCAAGAACCACATCAGCTACGCGGTGATGGCGGCCTCCCACGAGGGCATGCTGCTGGCCCGGCGGGCGGGGATCGGTCCCGAAGCGGTGCGCCGGGTGGTGGAACGGACGGGCCTGCTGGCGCAGTTCTTCGAACCGCCGCTGTCGCTGGAGAACCCGGAGCGCCATCCAGCCGACGCCCCCGCGGAGAACGTCGAGCACGCGCTCAAGTACACGGCCATGGCCCACAAGGATCTGGACTCGGTCATCGACCTGGGCCGCGAACTCGATCTGGACCTGCCCCTGGCGCAGGGCGTCCGGCTCGCCGCCGCGAACTTTTTCCAGCTCCCGAGGGAGCACGAGGACCGTCTGGGCTAGTCGCCGATCCCGCCGTCGGGGCCGGCGTCCGGCGCCCCGATGGCGCCGGCGTCGACCAGCGGGTTGTTGGTCCAGGCGCCGGACGGCAGGCGGTAGAAGCCGCCCGCGGCCAGCGCGCCGCCGTCCATGTGGACGGTGGTGCCCGTGACCCAGGCCGAGAGTTCCGAGGCCAGGAAGAGCGCGCAGCCGGCGGCGTCGTCGACGGTGCCGTAGCGGCCGAGGGGAGTCAGATAGGGGATCCGGTCCCGGTTCTCGGGCGGGATCCACTGGGACACCGGCACCTGCAGGGTGTCGGTGGTTTCGGGGGCGATGGCGTTGACGCGGATCTTCTCCGGGCCGAGCTCCAGGGCCAGGCTGCGGGTGAAGCCGGTGATGGCCGTGTTGAAGGCGGAGTAGGCCACGTTGCCGGGAATGCCGCGGAAGGCCTCGATGGTCGAGACGTTGATGATGCTGCCGCCGTCTCCCTGTTCGATCATCTGCGGCACGGCCGCCTTGGTGCAGTGGAAGACGTGCTTGAGATTGATGTTGTACAGCGCCTCCCAGTCGTCTTCGTCGGTCTTGATGAAGCGGTGGGTGATGCCCAGGAAGTCGCCGACGTTGTTGACCAGGATGTCGATTCGGCCGTAGGCGTCGAGCGCGGTCGCGACCATCGATTCGACCTCGTCCCTGCGCTGCACGTCGACCACCGAGGCGACGGCCGCGTGGCCGCGGCCCTCGATGGCCGCGACGGTCTCGGCGGCGCGCTCCGCGTGGCGCTCCGCCACGACCACCTTTGCCCCGTGCGCCGCGAAGGTCTCGGAGATCGCCCGCCCGATCCCGCCCCCGCCGCCGGTGACGATGGCGACCTTGCCGTCCAGACTCGTGGCCGATCGATCCAACATGGCGCCTCTCCTCGACTCGGTTGCGCTGGCAGAGCCTAGCCCGAAAAGGGCGGCCGGGGGGTCGCGGCGCTCAGCTCCAGAGCGGTTCGAGCCACTGGAACAGCCACACGGTGAGCGCCAGCACGGCGAGCGTGACGACGAGCGCCGCCGCGGCGGCGATCAGGTATCGCATCGGGCGTGCCCCGCGGGTTCTGGGCTCATGGGGTTCTCCGGCTCCGGACGCCCTTATCATGATGGCATCGGACCAGGATGGGTGCCGGCAGGTGCTGCTTCACGACCACATCGCCTTCTGGGCGCGGATCTCGCCGCGGGTCGAGTTCGCCCGCGAGCCGGGGCGCTCGGTCTCGTACGCCGAGGCGGCCGCCGAAGTGGAGCGGATCGCGGGCGCCTTCGCCGCGGTCGGCGTCGGTCCGGGCGAGCGCGTGGCGGTGCTGGCCAAGAACTGCGCCGACTACCCGCTGCTGTGCTTCGGCATCGCGCGCGCGGGGGCGGTGTCGGTGCCGCTGAACTACCGGCTGGCGCCGCGGGAGTGGGAGTACATCCTGGCCGACTCCGGGGCGCGGGTGCTGTTCGCGCAGCCGGCCCTGGCCGAGGCGGTGGACGGGGTGCTCGGCGGTCTGTCGGGGCTGGAATCGGCCGTGGCGCTGGGCTCCGCCCCGCCCGGCTGGACCGGGTTCGACCGCTGGGTCCGGGGCGCGTCTCCGCCGCCGCCCGCTGCGGTCGCTCCGCCGGACGACGCCGTGCAGATGTACACCAGCGGCACCACGGGCCTGCCGAAGGGAGCCGTTCTTTCCCACGACGCGGTCTTCCATCTGGTCCACCACTGGAGCGTCGTCTACCCGCTGCTCGCGGGCGAGCGCCAGATCGCGGTCTCGCCGATGTACCACGCCTCCGGATTCTTCGGCTTCTGCCACGCCGCCGCGGTGGGCGCTTCGCTGCGCGTGATGGCGGACTTCGACGCGGTCGAGGCCGTTCGGATCCTGGACGAGGAACGCATCGTCCGCGCCTCGTTCGTGCCGGCCGTGATCCAGGCCATGCTGAGCGAAGTGCCGGGCGTGGAGCGGCGCGAATTCGCCGACCTGCGGGCGGTCAGCTACGGCGGCTCGCCGATCGCCGAGTCCACCCTGCGCCGGGCCCTGCGGGTGTTCGGCTGCGACTTCATCCAGTCCTACGGCATGACGGAGTTGCCCTGCTCGACCTATCTGGGCCCCGCCGAGCACCGCGAAGCGCTCGAAGGGCGGCCCGAGCTGCTGCTCTCCGTGGGGCGCGCGGCCCCGGGCAGCGAACTCAAGATCGTCGGCGAGGACGGGCGCGAACTCGGCCCGGGGCAGATCGGAGAGATCTGCAGCCGCGGACCGCAGGTCATGAGCGGCTACTGGAACCGGCCCGAGGACACGCGCAGCGCGCTGCGGGACGGCTGGATGCACACCGGCGACGCCGGCAGCCTGGACGAGGACGGCTACCTGTACGTCAAGGACCGCACCAAGGACATGATCGTGTCGGGCGGCGAGAACATCTATCCGCGCGAGGTCGAGAACGTCCTGTTCGATCACCCCGCGGTGGCGGACGCCGCGGTCATCGGCGTTCCCAGCGAGCGCTGGGGCGAGACCGTCAAGGCCGTGGTGGTGCTGGCGCCGGGCGCCGGCGCCAGCGAGGACGACCTGATCGAGTTCTGCCGCGGCCGAATCGCCGGCTACAAGCGCCCCCGCTCGGTCGATTTCGTTGCCGAACTCCCGCGCAACGCCAGCGGCAAGGTCCTCAAGCGCGAACTGCGCGAACCCTACTGGACCGGCCGCGACCGCCGCGTGGGCTGAGCGCGCCCGCGCGGGCCGCTACCCTCGCCCGGCGAGTTCAACCGATTCCGGGACGCCCTTTCGATGCCTGAGCCGCCGCCGCTGTTCCCCTTTCCGCGGCAATTCGAGTCGGGCGGCGCTGGACCCGCCGCCGAAGCCGAGCCGGAAGCCGAGCCGGACTCTTCCCTGCCGGAGCAGGGCTACGAGCTGACGGCCGGGGCCGGCGGGATTCGGATCCGGCACGCGGACGAGGCGGGGCTGCGCTACGCGCGCTCGACGCTGGCGCAGCTTCGGGCGGCTTCGCCCGGGGGGCTACCGGGGCTGCGCGTGCGGGACTGGCCGGACTTTCCGCTGCGCGGCTACATGCTGGACGTGAGCCGGGACCGCGTGCCGACGCGCGCCACGCTGGGCAGGCTGGTCGCGCTGCTGGAGCGGCTTCGCTTCAACCACCTGCAGCTCTACGTCGAACACAGCTTCGCGTACCGCCGACACCTGACGGTGTGGAAGGACGCCTCGCCGCTGACGGCCGAAGACCTGCGCTGGCTCGACGGGCTCTGCGCCGAGGCCGGCATCGAACTGACGGCCAACCAGAACTGCTTCGGCCACATGGCGCGCTGGCTGACCCACGACGGGTACCGCGCGCGCGCCGAGGCGCCCGACGGCTGGCAGGCCTTCGGCGGCCGGCGTCTGGGGCCCGCGACGCTCGCCCCCACGCCCGAGAACGCCGAGTTCGCGCTGGATCTCTGCCGGGAGCAGCTCGAGAGCCTGCGCAGCCGGCGCATCAACATCGGCTGCGACGAGACCTTCGAGCTGGGCCGCGGGCGCAGCGCGGAGGCCGTGGCCGAGCGCGGCCGCGGCCGCGTCTACCTGGAGCATCTTCTGCGGCTGCTGAACGGCCTGCACGAGGACGGCTGCGAGGTCCTGTTCTGGGGGGACATCGTCCGCAGCCATCCCGAGTTGATCGGCGAGTTGCCCCGCGAGCGGACCGTGGCCCTCGCCTGGCACTACGAGGCTCCGAACGACTCGCCCGAGGCCAGGGCCCTGATCGAACCGCTGGCGGATTTCGGAATCGACACCGAAATCCTGCGCGGCTTCGAGGCGCAGGTCGCCCCCTTCGCGCAGGCGGACCGTCCGTTCTGGGTCTGCCCCGGCAGCTCGGGCTGGAACTCGTTCGTCGGCCGCCTGTCCAACGCGCGCGCCAATATCGACGACGCCGTCTCGGCCGGGCTCGCCGCCGGCGCGCGGGGCTTCCTGCTCACCGACTGGGGCGACAACGGCCACCTGCAGCCACCGTCCGTCAGCTTCGCGCCCCTCGCCCTGGCCGCCGGTCTCACCTGGTGCGCGGCGGCCAACCGCGACCGGCCCCTGGCCGAAACCCTCGACGCGCACGTCTTCCAAGACCCCGAGGCCCAACTCGGCGCGGCCCTGGAAGCCCTCGGCGACGTCTACCGCCAGACCGGCCGCCTCGCCTTCAACGCCAGCCCGGTCTTCGCCGAACTGGTCCCGGAGGCCGCCCTGGCGATCCACGGCGAAGTCAGCGAGCCGGCCACCCGCGCCGCCCTGGAAGCGATCGACGAGGCAAGCACCCGAATCGCCCGCGCCCGCCCCGCCTGCTCGGACGCCGAAGCAGTCACGCGCGAACTCGCCCAGGCCGCCCGCCTCGCCCGCCACGGCGTCTGGCGCCTGCGCCGCCGCGCCGGCTTCACCGCCCCCGAGCCCGCACCGCTGCAAATCGACCTGCGCGAAGCGATCGAAGAACAGCGAGCCTGCTGGCTGGCCCGCAGCCGCCCCGGCGGCCTCGAAGACAGCCTGACCCGCCTCCACCGCGCCCTCACCCGCTACACCGAAAGCTGACACCCGACGCGGCCGCAAGCGCCCCACCAGCAGCACAATCTTCCTCGCCGCGGCGATTACTCCTCCGGTGCTTGAGAAGCGGTGATAGACCCGACCAAAGCCTGCGGAGCCGCTCCTTGGGATCTGTTTCCGCGTGTGGGTATGGTCGGGTAGGCCGCGCGGAAACACACCCCAAGGGGCGGCGGCCCAGGACCTCAATCAACCGTTCGCTGCTCCGAATCCAATCCCCGCGCGGGTTTGCCGCCGAGGGACGACTGGGGCAGACTGCGCCGCGTGCAACCCCGGGGCGAGTCGGAACGGGCAAGCCCCGGACGCGGCGGGCCACTGGCGCAGGCCGCCGACACCTTCGCCCTCCCGCACTACCCCCGCCTCTGGCTCTCCAACCTCATCCAGTTCGTCTGCTTCCAGATCCAGTCCCTCTCCCTGCAGTGGCTCGTGACCACCCTGACCCCGTCGCGCACCGCCCTGGGCCTGCTCGGCTTCGTGCAGGGCGGCACCATGGCCGTGGCCTCTCCCGGCGCGGGCGTGGTCGTCGACCGCTACTCCAAGCGCAACCTGATCGTCGCCGGGAGACTCGGGATCGCCGCAATCGGCCTGAGCGTTGCCCTCTTGGCCCACACCGAAAGCATCGCTTTCTGGCATCTGCTGATCGCGGGCGTGATCGGCGGTTCGCTGGCCTCGCTGATGAACCCGGCCAGCCAGACCTACGTGTTCGACGTGGTCGGCCGCACCCGCATCCACAGCGCGGTCGCCCTCAACGCGATGGGATCGTCGTTCGGCCACACCGGCGGGGCGGCCCTGGCGGGCGTGCTGATCGCCGCGATCGGGATCGTGGGCGCGTTCGCCTCGGCCTCGACCGCGCTGCTGCTCGCGGCGGGACTGGTGCTCGCCATCCCGATCCGCGGCCTCGGCGCGACCGGGCAGAAGCGCTCGGCGCTGTCCGAGCTGGGCGAGGTCCTGGCGTACGTCCGCTCCAACCCGCCGGTCCTGCTGGCGCTGGTCGGCTGCTCGATGGCGATCTTCAACGGCGCGGTCTCGCCGATGCGGCCGATCTTCGCGCGCCACGTGCTGGAGGTGGGCAGCGAAGGCTTCGGGGCGATGGCTGCCTCGCACGGGGTGGGCACGATCGTGGCCGCGCTGGCCGTCACGCTCTTCCCGCTGCGGCGCAACCTGGGAATCTGGATCGTGGGCACCATGCTCGCGTTCGCGGTGGGCCTGCTGCTGTACTCGTTCGCCTTCTCGTTCGCGTGGGTGCTGGGCGCCGAGTTCTGGCTGGGCCTGACCGGACAGGTCTGGAACGTGGCGGCGGTCACGGGCTTCCAGCTGGCGGTACCGGAGCGGATGCGCGGCCGCGTGCTGGCCCTGATGTACGCGCTGGTGCAACTCGGCTTCGTCGGGATCTTCGCCGCCGGCGCGCTGGCCGACGTGGTCGGGGATCAGGTCGCGCTGGGCACGTTCGGCGCCCTTCCCACCCTGATCCTGGCGTCGGTGCTGGCGCTCGGCTGGCGCACCCTCAAGCGCATGTGAGCCGTCGCGTCGGGCGGCCCGGCGCCCGGACGCCTCCCGCTCAGGCCGACGCGAGCCCCAGCGCGTCCAGCGCCTTCAGCGCCGCGCGCCGGCCCGAAGCCAGCGCCGCCTCGACGTGCGGTCCGACCCAGTAGTCGCCGCAGAAGTACACCCGCCGCTCCGGCCGCCTCGACGCCTCGCGCTCCGCCAACCCGACGCGCCGAAAATGTCCCACCGGGAAGGCCGGCAGACCCGATTCGCGCAGCACGCTCGCTTCCCGGACGGCTTGGCCGAGAGCTGGCACGAGCCGCCGCGCCTGGGCGCAAAGATCTTCCGCGATCCGCTCGTCGCTCCGTTCCGACAGACGCTCGACCCGCTCGGGACGCACCGCCAGCAGCAGGAGACGGCGTTCGGGCTCCGGCCCCGCTTCCGTCGGCGTGACGTCCAGAATCCCCGCCAGATCTCCCGCGCCGCCGTCCGGCGACCAGCACAGACGCTCCGGCGGCCGCGCTCCCCGCTCCGCGGAAACCGCCACGCGTAGGCCGGAGAGCGTCTCGCAGCCCTCGAAGAACTCGCGCTCGACGTGGGTCAGATCCGGGGCCAGTCCCGGCACGGCCCGCGGCCCCGCCGCGACGACGACCGCATCCGCGTCGACGAGACTCCCGTCGTCCAGCCACGCGCCCCGCCCCCCGGGCTGCAGCGCTCGGACGGCGCGGCCCGTGTGGACCCCGATCGCCCGGGACAGTTCGCCCGGCGCCTCGCCCAGACGCTCCCACCAGCGCAGGCGCAGGTTGGCGGCGGCATCCATCCACATCAGCGGAAGCTGGCGCGTGGTCGCGGCCCCGCGAACGCCGAAGAGCAGGGCGAGCAGCGGCGCGAAGAGTTCGTCGTGAGCATTCCGGCCCAGGTAGAGCGCGCAGTGCTCGCGGACGCTGCGGTCGTCCAGGCGCGCGTGTCTGGACGGGTGCGCCGGATCGGGCTCGCTGCCGAGCCAGCCGGCGATCGATTGGGCGCGCGCCAGGCGCGCCCAGCGCAGGAAGAAGGGGTGGACGGAAGCGCGGGTATGGAGGGAGCGCCGCCGCATACCGCGCCGGCCCGAGAGCGCGAAGCTTTCCAGCTCGTGGCCCACGACGCCCGGCTCCCCCGGCCATTCGTCACGCAGCGCCGTCAGCTGCGGGGCGGCGGACGGGGTGAAGGCCGGCCAGGGCTCGAACTCCAGCCCGTCGAGGCGCTCGCGGCGCAGCCGCCCTCCCGCGCGCCGCTCGCTTTCGAACACGCTCACGCCCACGCCGGCGCGCTCGAGCTCCCAGGCCGCGGCCTGTCCGGCTGCCCCGGCCCCGACCACCAGAACGCGAGGGCGCTCCCCGGGAGGCGTCATGCTGGGCCCTCCGGTTTTCGGCGAGCCGCGGGGCGCGACCTCACGCGCTCAGCGCAGCTCGTAGTCGGCGAGGTTCGGGCTGCGGGTCATCTCCCAGTAGTCGTACATCTTCCAGGGCACGTTGGTGATGACCCGGCCGGCGCTGTTGTTGTAGTAGCTGCGCACCCGCGGGTGGCGCCAGACCATCTTCTCCAGCTCGGCGTCCAGGCGCTGGTTGTACTCGTCGTGCACGTCCTGGCGGCACTCCAGCGTGCGCTGGCCGTTCTCGAGCAGCGCGCGCAGGCAGCCCATGATGTAGTTGGTCTGGCACTCCAGCATGAAGATCACGCTGCCCACGACCGGGTTGGTGTTCGGCCCGTACATGCAGAACAGGTTGGGGAAGTCGGGCATGGTGATGCCCAGGTAGGCGCGCGGGTTCTCGCCCTGGTCCCAGCGGTCGTGCAGCACGACGCCGTCGCGCCCGACGATCCGCATCGGCCACAGGAACTTGCCGGCGTGAAAGCCGGTCGCGAGCACCAGCACGTCGAGCGGGTGTTCGGCGCCGTCGGCCGTGACGACCCCGCGGGGAGTGACTTGCTGGATGCCCTCGGTGACCAGATCGACGTTGTCCCGCGCCAGCGTGCGGTACCAGCCGTTGTCGAGCAGCGGACGCTTGCCCAGAGGCGGGTAGTCGGGGACGCACTTGCGCATCAGTTCGGGGTCGCCGCCGAGTTCCTTTTCGATGTGCCGGAGCGCGGCCTGGCGGAACCCGTGGTTGATCGGCCCGGTCGAGTTCTCCGGATCGTGCCAGTCCGGGTCGATGCGGAAGATCGGATAGGCGCGGTCGGCGCCGGCCCAGAAGAGCAGGAAGCGGTACCAGCTGTGGTAGTAGGGCACGTGGCGCAGCAGCCACTTGAAGCCCTCGCTGACCGTGCGGCGGTAGCTGGCGTTGTAGGACGCCCAGTGCGCGGCGCGCTGGAAGACGGTCAGCTTCGAGACCTTCTCGGCCAGCCGCGGCACGAACTGCATCGAGCTGGCCCCGGTGCCGACCACGCCCACCCGCCGGCCTTCGAACTCGACGTCGTGCCGCCAGCGCGACGAATGGAAGCACGGCCCCGCGAAGCTCTCCAGGCCGTCGAAGGACGGGAACTGGGGGCGGTTGAGCATTCCGACCGCGCTGATCACGGCCTGGGCGGTCAGGACCTCTTCGGCGCCGTCCGCGCCGCGCACGCGGACGCGCCACAACGCGCTCGGCTCGTCGTAGGCCGCCTCGATCACCTCGGTGCCGAAGCGCACCCGCCGCTCGATGCCGTGCTTGCGCGCGCAGGCGTCGATGTAGCCCTTGAGTTCGTCGCGGCGCGAGAAGTGGTCGGACCAGTCGGGGTTGGGCTCGAAAGAATAGGAGTAGAAGTGGTTGGGGACGTCGACGCGCAGGTCGGGGTAGCTGTTCTCGTACCAGGTCCCGCCGAAGGCGTCGTTCTTCTCGCAGATCGTGTAGGGGATGCCGGCCTGCTCCAGGCGGATGGCCGCCAGCACGCCGCCGAAGCCCGCTCCGACGATCAGCACCCGGAAGTTCTCGAGCGTCGCGGGCTCGGGGGGCGTGTCCCACTCGAAGCGCCTCGGGTCCGGGTGGTCGAGGGCCGCCTCCTCGATCGCCAGCGGCACGTACTGAGGCGGGAGCGGCTCGCCGGCGCACCAGTTCATCAGTTTGTGGAGCTGCTCCGGGTCCGGCAGCGGAGGCAGCCGGCCGTCGCCGTCGCGGTAGGCCCGCAGCGCTTCGAACGCCAGCGCGCGGATGGCCGCCTGGTCCTCGGGCGAGAGGTCTCCGTCCACCGCGCCCATCATGGGCGTGCTCGGCGGCGGGAAGCGCTCCAGCAGGCCGATGTCGCCGGTGAGCTGGGCGATCGCCGGCAGCAGCGCGGGCAGGTTGGCGCTCTCGAGGGTCTCGGCCAGGGTCGCGTCGTCGGCGGGGATGTGCATCGCGGGCATGCTAGCGGCTCAAACCTCTCTTTTCAGAGCCGCTCCGAGAGCTTCGTCGAGCAGCCGGGCCGCCTGCCGCGCGGTTCGCTGGTTGAGCGGCTCGGCGCCGTGGAAGAGGCCGGGAGCGTTGTACAGCTCCACGTCGATCCCCTCGGCCATCAGGCGCAGAGCGAACTGGACGCCCTCGTCGCGCAGCGGATCGAGGCCGTTGGTCTGGATGAACGCGGGCGGCAGGCCGGCCAGGCTCTCGGCGCGCGCCGGGGCGGCGTAGGGCGAGGTCCGGGAGCGGTCGTAGTCCTCGCCCAGGTAGTGCAGCCACATGCCGATCGCCCCCCGGCTGTTGAAACCCTCCGCATCCCGGGCCTGGGCGTACGAGGGCTGGTCCAGGCGGTCGTCGAGCACCGGAACCGTCAGCGCCTGGAAGGCGATCTTCGGGCCGCCGCGGTCGCGCGCAATCAGGCAGACCGCGGCCGTCAGCGCGCCGCCTGCGCTGCCGCCGGTCACGACCACGCGCTCGGGATCGATGCCCAGTTCGTCGG
>JAGWBS010000010.1:0-43394 GCA_021295775.1 Pseudomonadota bacterium
TGGGCGTGATGGACGCGACGGCGATCTCGCTGTGCCAGGACAACAAGCTGCCGATCCTGGTGTTCAACATGAGCGTCCCGGGGAACACGCTCGAGGTGGTCTGCGGGGCGGCCCTGGGGACGCGCGTCGAGGCCGGAGACGCGTCTCGGTGGCCGCCGGGGAGAGGAGATGGCCAGCGAAGAAGTCGACCTGATCCTGGAGGAGACTCGGGACGCCATGCTCAAGGCGTTCACCAGCTTTCAGGACGAGATCTCCAGGTTGCGCACGGGGCGGGCCAACCCGGCGCTGCTGGATACCGTGATGGTCGACTATTACAGCACCCCGACCGCCCTGAGGAAGTTGGCCACGGTCAGCGTGCCAGAGCCGCGCCTGATCTCGGTGCAGCCGTTCGACCCGCAGGGGCTGGCGGACATCGAAAGGGCCATCCTGAAGGCCGATCTCGGCCTGACCCCGGCCAGCGACGGCCGGCTGATCCGGGTTCCGATCCCCGAATTGACCGAAGAGCGCCGCCGCGAACTGGTTCGCCAGATGCGCAAGATCGCGGAGGAGCACAAGCAGAGCGTCCGCGGCTCGCGCCGCGACGGCATCTCGCTGGTCAAGGACCTCGAAAAGGGCAAGGAGGTCGACGCGGACGATTCGCGCCACGGCCAGAAGTCGATCCAGACTCTGACCGACGAGTACTGCCGGAAGATCGACGAGGCCGCCGCCAAGAAAGAAGAAGAGATTCTGACGGTCTAGCCCGATGAGTCCGCGCGAGTCCATTCCAGCCGTTCCCCACGTGGCGATCATTCCCGACGGCAATGGCCGCTGGGCCCGCCAGCGCGGCCTGCCGCGAAACCTGGGCCACCGCCGCGGCTGCGAGGTGGTCCGGAAGATCGTGAGGGCCGCCCGTTCCCTGGGCGTGCGGCAGCTCACCCTCTACGCGTTTTCGATGGAGAACTGGGCGCGTCCGCGGGAGGAGGTCGACGCGATCATGTCGCTGCTCGACAGCTACCTGAAGCGCGAGACGGACGAGCTGGTGGAGCGCGGGGTGCGCGTCTCGGCGATCGGACGGCTGCACCTGCTGGAGCGCGACGTGCAGGACGCCCTGCGCGAGCTGGAGCGCCGCACCGAGGCCAACGCGGAGATGCGCCTGACGTTCGCCCTGTCCTATGGCGGCCGCAGCGAGATCACCGACGCCGTGCGCAAACTGGCGCGGGAGGTCGAGGCCGGCCGGGTCGATCCCGACGCGATCGACGAAAAGCGCGTGCGGGCCGCCCTTTACGATCCCGAGCTGCCCGACCCCGACCTGCTGATCCGCACCGGAGGGGAACATCGCATTTCAAATTTCCTCCTGTGGCAGATGGCCTACACTGAGCTGTGGACTACCGACACACTCTGGCCCGATTTCTCCGAGACCGACCTGCGACGCGCCTTCGAGTTCTACGGAAGCCGCGAGCGGCGCTTCGGGCGCACGGGAGACCAGGCACCGCGGAGAGGTGAAGCATGACGGAACCGGACGCAGCGGCGAGCGGGCCGCAGCCCTCGACCCGAAAAATCTCCATTCTGGGTTGCACGGGTTCGATCGGCACCCAGACCCTGGACGTGGTGGCGCGCTTTCCCGAGCGGCTCGAAGTCGTGGCGCTGGCCGGGGGGCGGAACGTGGATCTGCTGATCCGCCAGGCGCGTGAATTCCGCCCGAGCCTGGTTTCGGTGGCCGCGCCTGAGGAAGTCGAGCGCGTGCGCCGGGAGTTGGCCGACCCGGCCATCCGCGTGGTGTCGGGCCTCGAGGGCCTGGGCGAAGTCGCCTCGGTCCCGGCCGACCTGCTGATCGGAGCGCTGGTGGGCAGCCTGGGGCTCGAGCCGGTCGTGAGCGCGCTGCAGGCGGGCAACGACGTGGCCCTGGCCAACAAGGAGGTGCTGGTGACCGCCGGCCCCCTGGTGCTCGACCAGGCAAGCCGGAGCGGCGCGAAGCTGCGACCGCTCGACTCCGAGCACGTGGCGATCGCCCAGTGCCTGGCCGGCCACCCGCTGGAGGCCGTGCGGCGCATCTGGCTGACGGCTTCGGGCGGGCCGTTCCGGCAGGCGAGTCCGGCCGAGATGGCGCAGGCGACGCCGGAGCAGGCGCTGGCTCATCCCAACTGGGACATGGGACCCAAGATCACCATCGATTCCGCCACGCTGATGAACAAGGCCTTCGAGGTGATCGAGGCTCGCTGGCTGTTCGACCTGTCCCCGGAGCGCATCGGGGTGATCGTCCACCCCGAGTCCATCATCCACTCCCTGGTCGAATTCAGCGACGGCAGCTGGCTGTCGCAGCTCGGCACCCCGGACATGCGCATCCCGATCGCCTACACGCTCGGCCTGCCGGAGCGCCTGCCCCTGCCCGACCTGCCGCCGCTCGACCTGGTGGCGCTGGGCGCGCTGCACTTCGAGGCGCCGGACCCCAAGCGCTTTCCGGCCCTGAGGCTGGTCGAAGAGGTGCTGCATCTGGGAGGCACCGCGCCGGCGCTGCTCAACGCGGCCAACGAGGTGGCGGTGCAGGCGTTCCTGCAGGGAGAGCTGCCGTTTCCGGGCATCGCGCAGGCGGCGGAGGCGGTGCTGGAGCGCGAGCCGATCCTCCCCGGCCTGGAGTTGGACGAAGTCCGCGACGCCGACTTGCGCGGACGCCGGGCGGCTCATGACTGGATTCGGGAGTGCAACCCATGATCGATTTTCTGTTGCCGCTGATCCTGCTTCTGCTGGTGGTGATCTTCTTCCACGAGCTGGGCCACTACGCGGTGGCGAAGTGGCTCGGGGTCAGGGTCGAGCGCTTTTCGCTGGGCTTCGGGCCGGCGCTGCTGAGCCGGACCGTGGGCGAGACCGAATACCGGGTTTCGGCCCTGCCGCTGGGCGGCTACGTCAAGATGACGGGAGAGATGCCCGGCGAGGAGTTGCCGGAGCCGGAGCGCGCGCGGGCGTTCAACTGCCGGCCTCCCTGGCAGCGCATCGCCATCAGCGTGGCGGGTCCGGCCATGAACGTCGTGCTGCCGGTGCTGCTGATCGCGGGGATGCTGATGGTCGGCGTCCCGGTGGCGACCTCGCGCATCGGCGGCGTACTCGCCGACACCCCCGCGGAGCGCGCGGGCCTGCTGGCGGGCGACCGGGTCGTTCAGATCGACGGACGGGAGATCGGCGAGTGGTCCGAGTTGACGGCCGCGCTGAACCGGAGCGACGCCCCGCGCGTGGCGCTGGTGGTCGAGCGCGACGGGGGAAGGCATTCGATCGACGTGGTCCGCGAGCGCGACGCGAACGGCTTCCTCGGCCGCCTCGGGATCCGGCAGGCGACTCCGGCGGCCATGGTGGCGGTGCCCGATCCGGACTCGCCGGCGGCGCGGGCCGGCCTGGAGACGGGCGATCTCGTGCTTTCGGTCGGCGGCGACCCGGTCAACGACCTGGAGGCGCTGCGCAACGCCCTGACGCAGGCTCCGGCAGGGGCGGAACTGGAGGTCGAGCGCCGCATCGAAGGCGATCTCCAGACGCTGAGAACCAGCCTGCGGGACGCCGGAGGGGATCGCAGCCTGGAGGCGCTGGGCCTGCATCCGCTGGATTTCCAGATCCGCGACGTGAACCCGACCACACCGGCCCGGCGCGCGGGACTGAGGGAGGGCGACATCTTCCTGAGCGTGGACGGTGAGGCGCTGAGCGGCAAGCAGGAGCTCGTGGCTGCGGTGCGCGGCAGCGAGGGGCGCCCGCTGGCATTCGAGATTCTGAGGGACGGCAACCGACTCACTCTCGAGGTCGCGCCCGTCCTCACCCCCGTTCTCGACGGCGAGGACCTGGAGACTCCCTACGCGCTCGGAATCAGCCTGGGCCCGCAGATCGTCGGCGGGGAGATGCGGCGGCGGCACGAGCGCAATCCGCTCAAGGCGCTCTGGGCCGGTGCGACGCAGACCGTGATGACGGCCCGGATGATCTTTCGCGGAATCGGAGAGATGGTGTCCGGTTCCGTCGGCATGGAGCAGATCGCGGGTCCGATCGGCATCGGCGAGATCGCGGCGGACACCTTCAAGAGCTCCTGGCTGCAGTTCCTGTCGTTCATGGGCGTGATCAGCGTGAACCTGGCGATCGTGAACCTGTTGCCGGTGCCGGTGCTCGACGGCGGCGCGATCATGCTCGCCGGCCTCGAATGGATCCGCGGCGGCCCGCTGCCCGACCGCCTGCGCGATTTCGCCCAGACCGTCGGACTGAGCTTCATCCTGCTGCTGATGGGGTTCGCCTTCTGGAACGACATCGCCCGCAACTGGGAAGGGATCGTCGGGTTCTTCCTCAGCCTGGTCTGAGCCGGTGATCCTGGCGCTCGAGACCGCCGCGGAGGGCGGGGACGTCGCCCTGCTGGACGGTCCCGAGCCGATCGCCGAACGCGCGATCGAACCCGGCCAGCCCCAGGCCGGCTCGCTGCTGGTGGCGATCGACTCGGTTCTGGCCGAGACCTCCCGCGGCCTCGACCAGGTCGACCTGATCGCGCTCTCGGTCGGGCCCGGGTCTTTCACCGGACTTCGCGTCGGACTTTCGACCGCCCTGGGCCTGGCGTTCGAAAAGCCGTTGAGAATCGCGCCCGTGTCGACGCTGGCCGCGCTCTCGCTGCAGGCGGGGGAGCGGCCCCGGATCGCGCCGGTGCTCGACGCGCGCAAGCGCCAAGTCTACGCGGGACTGTACGCCCCGGACGCCGCTGCGCTGCTGTCGGATCGCCTGGCGGATCCCGGCGAGTGGGCCGAGAGCCTGCGCGGCCGGGGCCGCGTCCACCTGCTCGGCTCGGGGGCTGAACTCTACCGCGAGCGGATCTCCGCCGCCCTGGGGAGCGACGCGGAGTTCCTGCCGGAATCTCTGGGCCGGCCACGCGCGGCCAGCGTCGGCCGGCTCGGTCACGAGATCGCGCGGCGGGGCCGGGCGCTGCCTCCCGAGCAGGTTCGTCTGCGCTACCTGCGCACGGCCGACGCCAAGCTTCCCGGAACCGCTGGACAGGCCCGGGGCGAAGCCATACCCTAAGCCCCCTCGCGGTGCCGTAAGCCTCTGATTTGATTGAGGGTCTTGCGTGCGCCCGGCAAGGAGCCCCGCGATGAAGGTCTACTACGACAAGGACGCGGATCTGGCCCGACTGGAGGGCCGGACGGTCGCGATCCTGGGCTACGGGAGTCAGGGCCACGCCCACTCCCTGAACCTGCGCGACAGTGGCGTGGCGGTGGTCGTCGGGCTGCGGCCGGACTCGCCCAGCGTGGCCAAGGCCGGCAACGAGGGCCTGCGGGTCGCGCCGGTGGCCGACGCCGTGGCCGAGGCCGACGTCGTCATGATGACGCTTCCCGACGAGGACATGGCCTCGGTCTACCGTCAGGACATCGCGCCCAACCTCAAGCCGGGCAACTATCTGGCGCTGGCCCACGGCTTTAACTTCCACTTCGGCTGCATCGCGCCGCCGGAGCAGGTCAACGCCTTCATGGTGGCGCCCAAGGGCCCGGGGCACCTGGTGCGCGACACCTATTCGCGCGGCGGGGGCGTGCCCTGCCTGGTGGCGATCGACCGCGATCCGTCGGGCGACACGCTGGAGGTGGCGCTGGCCTACGCCAAGGGCATCGGCGGCGGCCGCGCCGGCGTGATCGAGACCACGATCCGGGAGGAGACCGAGACGGACCTCTTCGGCGAGCAGGCGGTGCTTTGCGGCGGGCTGACAGCGCTCATGCAGGCCGGCTACGAGACCCTGGTCGAGGCCGGCTACGCCCCGGAGATGGCCTACTTCGAGTGCATCCACGAGATGAAGCTGATCATCGACCTGATCTACGAGGGCGGCATCACCAACATGCGCTACTCCATCTCCAACACCGCCCAGTACGGCGATCTGACGCGCGGTCCGCGCGTGGTCGGCGAGGCGGTCCGGGCCGAGATGAAGCGCATCCTGGGCGAGATCCAGTCCGGTCAGTTCGCGCGCGAGTTCCTGCTCGAGAACCAGGCCGGGAAGCCCGTCTTCGACGCGCTCACCCGCCAGGGCGAGAAGCACGAACTCGAGCAGACCGGCGAGAGGCTGCGCGGTCTGATGCCGTGGCTGTCGCAGGGCAAGCTGGTCGACCGCAGCCGCAACTGACGGAGGCGAGGTGAGCGAGCCCCGAGTTCGGCATCGCAGGCGCCGCAGGCGCGGCAGGCGGTCCGAGCGCGCCCGCGCGGTCATCCTGCTGCCCAACCTAATCACCAGCGCCGCCCTGCTGCTGGGCTTCTGGTCGATCATCCTGTCGGCCCAGCAGCAGTTCGAGCGGGCTGCGCTGTGCATCGTGCTGGCGGCGGTCTGCGACATGCTCGACGGGCGCATCGCCCGCGCCACCAACTCGGCCACGCCGTTCGGCGTCGAATACGATTCGCTCTCCGATCTGGTTTCCTTCGGCCTCGCCCCCTCCCTGCTGATCTACCACTGGGTGCTGGTTCCGCTGGGGCCGCGGGGCTGGCTGATCGCCGGGTTGTTCACGCTCTGCGCGGCGCTGCGCCTGGCGCGCTTCAACGTGCGCGCCCAGGCGGAGGAGTCGCTCTACTACCAGGGCCTGCCGACCACCGCCGCCGGCGCCATGGTGGCGGTCACGGTCTGGTTCGTCAGCTGGCTGGGGCCGAGCCTGCAGGGCACTTGGTTCGCGTTCGAAGGCCCGCCGTTCGGGCGCCTCCCGGGCGCGCTGCTGACCACGGGATTCGCCGTCCTGGCGCTGCTGATGGTCAGCTCGCTGCCGTATCCGTCGCTGAAGCTGATCCGGATCGAGGGCCGGAGGGCCTATCCGACGCTGGTCGCGGTGGTGCTGTTCTCGGTGGCGCTGCTCCTGAACCACGAGTGGATGTTCTTCGCGCTCGGGGCGATCTTCCTGCTCTCGGGACCGGCCGTCTGGTGGCGCAGGCGGTATCGGGAAGCCAGGCAGCTGGCCCCCGCCGAAGCTCACGAGGAGAGGGTCGATGGCTAGCAAGCGCGTTTTCATCTTCGACACCACGCTGCGCGACGGCGAACAGTCGCCGGGCTGCAGCATGAACATCGAGGAAAAGCTGGTGATGGCCCGCCAGCTCGAGAGGCTCGGGGTGGACGTGATCGAGGCGGGTTTTCCGGCCGCGTCCCAGGGCGATTTCGACGCCGTGCGGGCGGTGGCGCAGGAGATCGGAGGCTCCGCCGTCTGCGGGCTGGCCCGCACCAACATGGCGGACGTGGAGCGGGCGCTCGACGCGCTCAAGCCGGCGGCCCGGGGGCGTCTGCACACCTTCATCGCATGCGCGACAAGCTGCGCATGAGCCCGGAGCAGGTGCTGGAACAGGTCGAGGCCGCGGTGAAGCTCGCCGCCGCCAGCGGGATGGAAGTCGAGTTCTCGGCCGAGGACGCCACCCGCTCCGACTGGGGCTTCCTGGTCGACGTCTGCACGCTGGCGCTGGAGTCGGGCGCGGGCGTGCTCAACATCCCCGACACGGTCGGCTACACCACGCCGTTCGAGTACGCCGAGTTGATCGGGCATCTGCGGGAGAAGGTCCCCGGCAGCGAGCGCGCAGTGTTCTCGGTGCACTGCCACGACGACCTGGGCCTGTCGGTCGCCAACTCGCTGGCGGCGGTGCGCGCGGGCGCGGCGCAGATCGAGTGCACGGTCAACGGCATCGGCGAGCGCGCGGGGAACACGGCCCTGGAAGAGGTCGTGATGGCCCTCAAGGTCCGCGGCGAGTTCTTCGAGGGAGCCGACACCGGCGTGAACACCGAGGAGCTCTATTCCAGCAGCCGCACGCTCTCGCAGATCATCGGCGTGCCGGTGCAGCCCAACAAAGCCATCGTCGGCGAGAACGCGTTCGCGCACGAGGCCGGCATCCACCAGCACGGCGTGCTGGCCAACAAGCTGACCTACGAAATCATGACGCCGCAGTCGGTCGGGCGCGCCTCCAACGAACTGGTGCTGGGCAAGCACTCCGGACGCCACGCCTTCGCCGACCGGCTGCGCGAGCTGGGCTACGACCCCGAGCAGGCCGACCTGGACAACGCCTTCAAGCGCTTCAAGGCGCTCGCCGACGCCAAGAAGAAGATCTACAACGAGGACATCGAGGCGCTGATCACCGACCAGTTGCTGCGCCTCGACACCACCTACCGCATGGAGCGCCTCTCCGTGGTGGCGGGAACGTTCGCCACGCCCACGGCCACGGTGGAGATCAGCGTCGACGGCGAGGAGCGCAAGGCCGCCGCCATGGGGACGGGACCGGTCGACGCCATCTTCACCGCGATCGAAGAACTCACCGGAACCGGTGCGCAGCTGCTGCGCTTCCAGGTGAACGCCGTCACCAGCGGCATCGACGCCCAGGGCGAGGTGAGCGTGACGCTCGAAGAGGAAGGCCTGCGAGTGATCGGGCAGGGCGCCGACACCGACATTCTGGTGGCCAGCGCCAACGCCTACGTCAACGCCCTGAACAAGCTGGAACAGCGCAAGCGGGCGGGGGTCTCCTCGCTGCGCGGCATCTGAGGCGCCCGGTGCCCCGCGTACTGGCCCTGCCGGGCGACGGGATCGGTCCCGAGGTCATGGCCGAGGCGCTGGAGGTCCTGGCCCGGGTCGCCCCGGACGTCGAGAGCGAGCGGGCCCTGATCGGCGGCGCGGCGATCGACGCGACAGGAGAGCCTCTGCCGCCCGACACCCTGGACCGGGCGCGGGAGTGCGGAGTCGTCCTGCTGGGGGCGGTCGGCGGGCCTCGCTGGGACGGCCAGCCCCAGGACAAGAAGCCCGAGGCGGGCCTGCTCGGCATCCGCAAGGCGCTGGGACTGTACGCGAATCTCCGGCCCGCGACGGTCGTTCCCGCCCTGGCCGCCTCCAGTCCGCTGCGACCGGAGGGGGTGCGGGGCGTGGACCTGGTCGTGGTGAGGGAATTGACGGGCGGCCTCTACTACGGCCAGCCCCGCGGGCGCTTCGAGTCCGAGGGAGAGGCGGCGGCCCGCAACACCATGGTCTACCGCGAGTCGGAGGTGCGGCGAATCGCGCGGGTCGGCTTCGAGACCGCGGCGCGGCGGCGCGGGCGCCTGACCAACGTGCACAAGGCCAACGTGCTGGAAGTCTGCGCTTTCTGGAACGAGATCGTCGAGGACGAGGCGCGCGACCATCCCGGCGTGAGTCTCGATCACCAGTTGGTCGACAGCATGGCGATGGTGCTGCTGCGCGACGCCGCCGAGTTCGACACGATCCTGTGTCCCAACCTGTTCGGCGACATCCTGTCCGACGAGGCGGCCATGCTCACGGGGTCGCTGGGCATGCTGCCGTCGGCGAGCCTGGGCGAGGCCGGCCGCGGGCTCTTCGAGCCCGTCCACGGCAGTGCGCCGGACATCGCGGGCCGCGACCGGGCGAACCCTCTGGCGATGATCCTGAGCGTGGCGATGCTGCTCGAACACGCGCTGGAGCGTCCGGAGCCCGCGGCTCGCGTCCGCGCCGCCGTCGACCGGGTGCTGGAGGCCGGCCACCGCACGCCCGACCTGGCCACCTCCGGCGAGGATCCGGTGGGTACGCGCGCCATGGGTCGGCTGGTCCGCGAGGCGCTGGCCTGATGGCGCGAAGCGGCTCGGAGGCGCGGGGACCTTTCCCTGGGTTCGCGTTCGCTCCCCGGTTCCCCTCCCGGGACCGGACGGCCTGAAGCGGCGGAGTGCCGCGCTTCAAGCTGGTTCTGGAATACGACGGCGCCGGGTTCCACGGCTGGCAGCTCCAGAGCGGGATGCGCAGCGTGCAGGGAGTGGTCGAATCCGCGCTCGAGGAGGTCCTGCGGCTCCCCGTCCGAGTCTTCGCCGCCGGCCGCACCGACGCCGGAGTGCACGCCGCGGGGCAGGCCGCGCACCTGGACGCCCCGGAGCGGATGCGGCCGGAGGCTCTGCGCCGTGCGCTCAACGCCGTTCTGCCGCGTGACGTCGCGGTGCTGGCGTTCGAGCCGGCCGCGCCGGACTTCGACGCGCGCCGCGACGCCGTGGCCAAGCGCTACGTCTACCGCATCCTGAACCGGGTCCAGCCGAGTCCGCTGAGACGCGCGCGGACCTGGCACCTGCGTCGGGCCCTCGACGTGGACGCCATGGGGCTCGCCGCCGCGCCCCTGCTGGGAACGCACGACTTCGCCGCCTTCCAGGGCGCTCCGGGGGGCGGGAAGGAGGGATCGGACACGCGCCGGAGTCTGACCCGCCTGGAAGCGACTCGCAGCGGGGACGAGGTTTTCGTGGTCGCCGAAGGCCGCAGCTTCCTGCGCCACATGGTCCGCAACCTGGTCGGCACACTGGTCGAAGTGGGCCGGGGCCGGCGGGCCGCGGAGGATGTGCCCGAAGTGCTGCGCTCCGGGGACCGGTCGCGGGCGGGGCCGACCGCACCGGCGCACGGTCTCTGCCTGGAGTGGGTGGCGTACCCCCCGCCGGGTTCGAGTTGAATTCGGGCGGCCGATCGGCTATTTCCAAGCCCGCCGCGGCCCCCGGCCGCCCGGAGACGCCTCTGTCGATAACCGCTTCTCGCCCGAACCGCGCGACCCGCAGCATCGCCGCGCCCAGCGTCGAACGCTCCTGGTACGTCGCCGACGCCGACGACCAGGTGCTCGGGCGACTGGCCACGCGGATCGCGACGGTCCTGCGGGGTAAGCACAAGCCGAGCTTCACCCCGCACGTGGACGGCGGCGACTACGTGATCGTGGTCAACGCCGGCAAAGTGCGTCTGACCGGCCGGAAGCTCGACCAGAAGACCTACCACCGCCACACGGGCTACATGGGCGGCATCAAGTCGGTCAGCGCCCGGCGCATGCTCGAGACGCATCCCGAGCGCGTCCTGCGCGCCGCGGTTCGGGGTATGCTTCCGAAGGGTCCGCTCGGCCGCCAGATGCTGCGCAAACTGCGCGTCTACGCGGAGGCGGAGCATCCCCACGCGGCGCAGAAGCCCCAGCCCCTGGAGTTCGACGCATGAGCACCTCCGAACCCGTCCCCGAGCCGGCCGTGAGAGCGCCCCGCACCAGCGCCGATGGGCGCTTCTACGCCACGGGCCGGCGCAAGTCCGCCCGCGCCCGCGTCTTTCTCAAGCCCGGCAGCGGAAACTTCACGATCAATGGCCGGGCGCTGGACGACTACTTCCCCAACCCGACGCTGCGTCTGATCCTGCAGCAGCCGCTCGAGGCGATCGAAGGCACCGACAAGTTCGACATCTCGGTCAGCGTGTCCGGGGGCGGCAGCAGCGGCCAGGCCGGGGCGGTCCGCCACGGCATTTCGCGGGCGCTCGAGCAGTACGACCCGCAGCTGAGGCCGACACTCAAGAAGGGCGGCTTCCTGACCCGCGACGCGCGGGAGAAGGAGCGCAAGAAGTACGGTCAGCGCGGCGCCCGCGCGCGTTTCCAGTTCAGCAAGCGCTGAGCCGGGCTCAACTCCTGCCGACGCCGCGGACCCGCATGCGCGTCACGGCCATCATTCCGGCCCGCTACGGCTCGACGCGCTTTCCGGGCAAGCCCCTGGTGACGCTCGCCGGCGTGCCGATGGTGGTGCGGGTGGCCCGGCGCGTGGAACAGGCCCGCGCCGCGGGCGTGGTCGACGAACTGCTGGTGGCCACCGACGATTCCCGCATCGCCCGCGTGGTGCGCGAGGCGGGGTTCTCCGCGCGCATGACCTCTCCCGACCATCCGACCGGCACCGACCGCCTGGCCGAGGTCGCCGCCGACCGTCCCGAGGCAGAGATCGTCTGCAACGTGCAGGGAGACGAGCCGCTGATCGAGCCCGACGCGATCGCCGCGCTGGTCGCTCCGCTGCGCGAAGATCCGGAACTGCAGATGGGCACGCTCAAAGCGGCCCTCGAGGACGACCGGGACCGCTTCGACCCGAATCGGGCCAAGCTCGCGGTCGACGCGCGGGAACGCGCGCTGACCTTCACCCGCCAGCCGATTTTCGACGCGCTGCCCCCCGGGCAGACCTACTTCAACCGGGAAGCGGTCGAGAGGCAGCACTCGCTCCGGCCGCTGGCGGTCTACCTGCACATCGGGATCTACGCCTACCGGCGCGAGTTCCTGTTGGGCTACTCCAGCCTCGAGCGCACCCCGTTCGAGCGCTCCGAGCGCCTGGAGCAGCTCCGGGCGCTGGAGAACGGCTACCCGATCAGCGCACCGACGGTGCGGCACCGCGCGCTGCCGGTCGACACGCCGGAGGACGCGGAGCGGGTCGAGGCGGTTCTGCGCGCCGAGGGCGGATGAACCGGAGCGAGTTTCCTTCAGCTCTTTACGAACGGCCTTCCGTTTCTTACCTGTGTTGAAACCGTCGAGGGGGGCCAGCGGGATGGAGCGGCAGCCCAAGTACATCTTCGTGACCGGAGGTGTGCTGTCCTCCCTGGGCAAGGGCCTGTCGTCGGCTTCTCTGGGAGCGCTGCTGGAGGCCCGCGGTCTGCGGGTCAGCTTCGTCAAGCTCGACCCCTACCTTAACGTCGACCCCGGCACCATGAACCCGCTGCAGCACGGCGAGGTCTACGTCACCACCGACGGGGCCGAGACCGACCTGGACCTGGGCCACTACGAGCGCTTCACCTCGGTCACGCTCACTCGCCAGAACAATCTGACCGCGGGACGGGTCTACGAGCGGGTGATCCAGAAGGAGCGCGACGGCGAGTACCTGGGCGCCACCGTGCAGGTCATCCCTCACGTCACGGACGAGATCAAGTCCCGCGTGCTGGAACTGGGCCGGCAGACCGACGTGCTGATCGTGGAGATCGGCGGCACCGTCGGCGACATCGAGTCGCTGCCCTTCCTGGAGGCGATCCGCCAGCTTCGCGTCGACGTCGGGCGGGATAACGCGCTCTACGTCCACATCGCCCTGGTGCCTTTCGAGTCCAGCGCGGGCGAGCTCAAGACCAAGCCCGTCCAGCACAGCGTGAAGGAGCTGCGCTCGATCGGGATCGCGCCCGAGATCTTGCTGTGCCGGACCGACCGCTACCTGCCCCGATCCGCCAAGAGCAAGATCGCGCACTTCTGCGACGTGGCCGAGGAGGCGGTGATCACGGCCAAGGACGTGGACACCATCTACGAGCTGCCGCTGGTTCTGCACGGCGAGGGCCTGGACGACCAGATCGTCTCGCGGCTCAACATCTGGACCGGCGAGCCCGACCTGGAGCGCTGGGATCGCGTGGTCTCGGTGCTGAAGACCCCCGACCTGCGGGTGCGGATCGCGATGGTCGGCAAGTACGTCGATCTGACCGAGTCCTACAAGAGCATGAACGAGGCCCTGACCCACGCGGGCGTCGCCCACGGCGTGGGGGTCGACATCCAGTACATCGACTCCGACAAGCTCGAGGGCGCCGCGCTCGGCTCCCTGAGCGACACCGATGGCATCCTGGTCCCGCACGGCTTCGGCTCGCGCGGGGCAGAGGGCAAGATCCAGGCGATCCGCTACGCCCGCGAGCGCCGCGTGCCGTACTTCGGCATCTGCTACGGCATGCAGTGCGCCCTGATCGAGGGCGCCCGCAACCTCGCGGGCCTCGCCGGCGCGAACTCCACCGAGATCGACCCCAAGACGCCTCATCCGGTGATCGACTTCATGCCGGAACAGCGCGAGCTGAAGGAGATGGGCGGCTCGATGCGCCTGGGCGCGTACCCCTGCCGCATCCGGCCGGACACCCTGGCGGCCCGGGCCTACGGCGTCTCCGAGGTCTCCGAGCGGCACCGCCACCGCTACGAGGTCAACCCGGACTATCGCGAGAAGCTAGAGGCCGCGGGGCTGGTCGTCTCCGGCGTCTCGCCGGACGAGCGGCTGGTCGAGATCGTCGAGTACCCGGACCACCCCTGGTTCCTGGCCTGCCAGTTCCATCCCGAATTCCAGTCGACGCCGTTCGAGCCGCACCCGCTTTTCCGCTCCTTCATCGGCGCCGCCGTGCGCCGCCGATCCCCGGCGCACGCCCCCCCGGAAGCCTAGTTCGAGACGGGGCCGGCGAGCGGCGCGTCGCTTGAACTGAGGCGTGCGCTGGCGTATCTCTAGCCGTGCGCGCCGGTGGCGCGCCGGGCGCTTAACTCAGCGGTAGAGTGCTACCTTCACACGGTAGAAGTCACTGGTTCAAATCCAGTAGCGCCCACCAGTTCCGCGCTTCCCCCATGCCCGGGCTTGCCGAGCCGGCGCCCCGCGTTCGGGGCGCGACCTCGTGGCCGGCACGGGAGGGAGAACGGGGATGCGTGAGTTCGAGGGCCGGACCGCGGTCGTCACGGGAGCCGCGAGCGGCATGGGACTGGCTTTCGCGGAGCGCTTCGCCCGCGATGGCATGAACGTGGTGCTGGCCGACGTCGAGCTGGCCGCACTGCGCGTGGCCGCGGCGCGGGTGGAGGCCGATCCGCGGGCGGGAGGCGTTCTCGCCGTTCCCACGGACGTCGGCAGCGCGGTCGAGATGGACCATTTGGGAGAGGCCGCCCTCGAGGCCTTCGGGGCCGCCCACGTGGTCTGCCTGAACGCCGGCGTCGCGGGCGGCGGAGGCCCGATGGAGAACCTGACCACCGGCGACTGGAAGTGGGCCCTGGACGTGAACCTTTGGGGGGTGATCCACGGGATCCGCGTGTTCCTGAAAGGACTCAAGGCGCAGGACGAGGGACACATCGTAGTCACCTCGTCGGTGGCGGGCCTGACCTCGTATCCCGGCCTGGGCCCGTACAACGCCTCCAAGCACGCGGTCGCGAGCATCGCCGAGACGCTCTACGCGGAGCTGGCGGAGGCCGGATCCCGCGTGGGCGTGAGCTGCCTGTGCCCGGGCCGGGTCGCCACCCGGATCCACGAGTCGGAGCGCAACCGCCCCAAGCCGCTGGCCGACGAAGAGCGGCCCGCCCGAGACTTTCTGGATCCCGGGCAGCGAGCGGCGGCGGCGGGCCTGTTCGCCGCCGGCCAGCCCCCGGCGGAGGTCGCGGAGCGGGTGTTCGCGGCGATCGTGGAGGAGCGCTTCTGGATCTACACCGACGGCGCCTTCAGGGAGCCGATCCGGGCGCGCCACCGCTCGATCGAAAACGAGTCGGAACCGCCTGCCCGCGGGCCGATTCTGGAGCCCTACCTGCGCGCGGAGAGCGCCGACTGACGGGCCGGAAGGCCGGGTCCCGGCCTGGGGAGGCCGGGGCGCGCGAACGGCTTCACTCGCGCGGGGCGGGCGTGTAGCGGATCGGCACCCGATTGAAGCCGGCGACGTTGCCGCCGTGCATGTAATCCACCCCGTCGGGGTCGGCCGCGTAGTCCGGGATGCGGCGGTGGATCTCCTCGAGCGCGACTCGGATCTCCAACCGCGCGAGTCTGGCTCCCAGGCAGAAATGCGGACCGTGCCCGAACCCCAGGTGGCGCTCCGCCCGGCGCAGGATGTCGAAGCGGTCGGGATCGGGGAACTGACGCTCGTCGCGGTTGGCCGCGCCGCACAGCAGGGCGACCTTCTCGCCCTTGGGGATGGTCTCCCCGTGGATCGGGACATCGCGCGTGGTGGTGCGCGCCATGTAGGCGGTGGGGCTGAAGTAGCGGATCGACTCTTCCGCGGCGTCGGGGATCAGGCCGGGGTCGTCGAGGACCTTACGCTTCTGGTCGGGATGCTCCGACAGCAGAAAGCAGGTGTTGGCGATCCACTTCTCGGTGGTTTCGTTTCCCCCGGTGATCAGCAGGGTCAGGAAAGCGAGGCCTTCCTCGTCGGTCAGTTTGCGGCCTTCGTGTTCGACCGCGCACAGCGCCGAGGCCAGATCGTCGCGCGGCTGCGCGCGCCGGCTGCGCAGCAGCTCGGGGAAGTAGGCCCGCAGGTGCTGCATCCCCGAAGCCGAGCCCTCGGCCTGCCCCCCGGTCTGCTCCCGGGTGAGCGCGGCCTCGGGCCAGAGCCGGATCTGAAGGTGGTCTTCGCGCGGGGCGCCGAGCAGCGTCGAGATCACGTCCGAGGGCAGCTTGGCCGCGAACCCCGCCACCAGGTCGCACTCTCCGGCCTCGACGATCTGGTTGAGGAACTCGGTGCAGAGTCCGCGTACCCGGGGCTCGAGCCGATCGACGCTGCGGGGCGTGAAGGCGTGGTTGATCAGCCGGCGCAGCGGGAGCTGGTCGGGCGGGTCCATCTCGATCATCGAGCGGCTGCCGGCGTATCCCTCGATCGCGATGCCCTGGGTGGAGGTGTAGGTCTGCCAGTCGTTGTAGGCGTCGAGCACGTCCTGGAAGCGCGAAAGCGCCCAGAAGTCGAGCTTGGGGTTGTAGTAGGCCGGCGCCTCGTCCCTCAGTCGCTTGTAGGTCGGGTAGGGGTCGGCGTGGTGCGCGTGCGAAAAGGGGTTGAATTCGAAGTCGTGGCTCATGGGGCGGGATGATCGCCTCTCGGAGGGGCTGGGGCCAAGTCGACGGTCCAGGCCCGGCCGGAACGCGAGCGACGGGACGGACTAGCGATCCGAGTCCTGGAAGTCGTCGAGTCCGCCCGGCTGGCCGCTGCCGGCGGCCGGGTAGGTCATGAACTCGAGCAGGTTCCCGTCGGGATCGCGCGTGTAGACGCTGGTGCCGAGCCGCTGGCCGGCGTGACCTCCGCCGCGCTGGTCGTACGGGCCGTAGGCGATCTCCGACCCCGCCTGGCGGATCAACTCCTGGGCCTCCTCGATGCTGCCGCCGAAGGCGAAGCAGAGGTCGCCGCAGCCGGGTTTCGCGGTCGGTCCTTTGGCCTCGAAGTCGGGGTTCTGCCACATCTCCGGCGGGTGGACATTGATCTTGGAGTCGGGGCCGATCTGGATGGCGAACATCGGGAACTCGCCGGAGCGCCACTCCTGCTCGTACAGGATCGGGAAGCCCAGGCGACGGTAGAAGGCGATCAGGGCCTCCGGATCGGCGGTGGGCAGCGAGACGTGGTCGAAGCCGTGAATGGACATCAGGGTCGCTCCTGTGCGGGGATTGGAGTTTCGAGTCTCTCCGAGTCGGAGGCCCACCAGGCATGGGCGCGCTCGAGCGTGCAATCCTGGATCGCCCGCGTCCAGCGCTCGTGGTCTCTCTGGACCCCGCGGGTGACCACGCCCAGCCGGACGATGTCCTGGCCGTCCGGCTCGCCGCTCTCGCGGCTCGCCGAGACGCGCAGGTCCAGGATGGCCACCCCGGGATAGCGCTGCGACAGGCAGTCGAGCAGCTCCGGCCGGTCGAAGAAGCTTCGCGCGATGCGGCCGAGTTCCGCCTGCGAGCGAGGCTCCGTGAGGCCGGGGAGAGCCAGGCTGTGGTTGTAGAGCGCCGTGCGGCCGTCCACCGGCGGCGGAGGCGGAGCCGTACAGCCGGCCAGACTCGCGGCGAGCAGCCAGACGGCGCAGGTGCGCATGCGTCGAGGATGACACGTCCCGGTCCGGGTGGCAGCCGACCCGAAAGTGGGGTAGCCCGGCGCGAGGGCGCCGGTCGGAGTCGAGGCCGGAACGGGAGGGGCCTTGCCAGCCTCGACGGCGATCGCACAAGATGCGACCCCGCCGTGTCTCCCCAAGCCGCTCCCATCCGCTTCGACGGCCAGGTGGCCCTGGTCACGGGCGCGGGCCACGGCCTGGGCCGCGCCTACGCCGAGAATCTGGCCGCTCGCGGCGCCGCGCTGCTGGTCAACAATCGGCGCCGGCCCGGGGACGGCGGGGGCAGCGCCGAGGAACTCGCGGAGGAGATCCGTTCCCGCGGCGGCCGGGCGCTGGCCAACGGCGAGCGCGTCGACTCCCCGGGTGCCGGCACGCGCATGGTCGAGCAGGCCCTGGAGGCCTTCGGCCGCCTCGACATCCTGATCTGCAACGCGGGTCTGTCGAGCGTGAGAGCCTTTCACCGCCTGACCCCCGTGGAGCTGCGCGAACTGGTCGAGGTGAACCTCTGGGGCAGCCTGGCCCCCCTGCACGCGGCGCTGTCGCCGATGCGGGAGGCCGGCTACGGTCGGATTCTTCTCACCAGCTCGACCGCCGCCCTGTTCGGCGACGCGGGATTCTCGGCCTACGCGGCGGCCAAGGCCGCCTGGATCGGACTGGTGCCCTCGCTCGCGGCCGAGTCCGCGGCCCGTGGGGTCGCGGTCAACGCCATCGTCCCGTTTGCCCTCACGCGCATGACGCGGCGCCTCTTCGACCAGGGCCACCTGCCGGCCGAGTCGGCGGAGAAAATGGATCCGCGCAGGGTGGCCGACCTCGCGACCTGGCTGGTCAGCCGCGGCTGCCCGGTGAACGGCCAGCTGCTGATCGCGGGGGGCGGCGCGCTGGGCCGCGCCCGGATGCAGGCCAGCCGCGGCGTGGCGCTCCCCGCCGGCGCTTCCGGTCCGGAAGCGGTCGCCGCCGAATACGTGCGGCTGGCCGACATGCGCGGCGCCCGGGCGTTCGAAAGCGGGGGAGAATTCCTGAACGCCCTGGTCCGGCGAGTGCTCGACGCTTGAGGGGCGCGCGGCGTGCGCGCCGGAAGCTCTCGGCTAGGAGCCCCGCGTGCGGGCCAGGAGTTCGGAGGACGCGCCGGCGAGAAGCTGCGCGTCGACCCCCACGGCCACCAGTCCGAAGCCGCTCCGCAGGTATTCGCGGGCCAGCTCCGGGGTGGGACAGAAGATCCCCAGCGGCAGGCCGCGCGCCCGGCAGGCGGTCCTGACCCGCTCGATCGCGCCGCTGACCGAGGGGTGGCCGAGGTCGCCCGGCCGCCCCAGGCTGCCGGAGAGGTCGAATGGGCCGATCAGCGCGCAGTCGAGGCCCTCGACCGCAGCGATCTCGTCGATGCCCTCGACGGCGTCGATGTGTTCGATCTGAGCGATCACGGCCTCGCGGCGGTGCGCGTCTTCCAGGTAGCTCGCCAGATCGCGACCGTAGCCCTGGGCGCGGGCGATCCCGGCGCTGCGCTCGCCATGAGGCGGATAGCGGCAGGCGCGCACCACCGCGCGCGCGTCCTCGGCGCTGTCGACGTGGGGGACGATCACCCCCGCGGGACCCAGGTCGAGCACTCTCGCCAGCGCGGCCGGATCGCGGCTCGGCGCCCGCACGACCGCGGGGCAGCTCGGCGAGACCGCCTGAATCATGCGTTGCGCGCAGGCGAGGTCGATCGGACCGTGTTCGGTGTCGATCCACACCCAGTCGAAGCCGGCGCGCGCGACGCACTCCGCCGTCTGCTCGCTGGCGAAAGCCAGCACCGTTCCGATCAGCTCGTCGCCCCGCGCCAGCCGAGTTCTGAAATCGGTCATGTCTGCGCCGAGCATGGCAGACTCGCCGGACGGCGTCAGCGCGCCGAAGGACGACGGGTGAGTGGAACAGACCGAATATCTGATGCGGATCCGCGAGCTGATCCCGGCCATCGCGAAGCGGGCGGAGAGCGCCGAGGAACTGCGGCGCATTCCCGACGCCACGATCGAGGAACTTCGCGGGTCGGGGCTGATGAAGGCCCTGCAGCCGCGGCGCTGGGGCGGATTCGAACTCGATCCGCGGGTCGTCTACCGCGCGGCGCGCGAACTGGGAGGCGCCTGCGGCTCCACGGCCTGGGTGTACGGGATCCTGGCGGTCCACCCCTGGCAGCTGGCGCTCTTTCCCGAGCGGGCGCAAGCGGACGTCTGGACGCACGACGACAGCGAGATGATCGCCTCGACCTACGCGCCGGTCGGCCAGGTCCGCAGGCAGGAGGGCGGCTACCGCCTGAGCGGTCGCTGGCCCTGGTCGAGCGGAACGGACCACTGCGACTGGGTGTTCCTGGGCGGCGTGGACGCCGAGGATCCGGAGCGTCCCGACATGCGCACCTTCCTACTGCCGCGCGGCGACTACCTCGTGGAGGACACTTGGCACGCCGCGGGCCTCAAGGGTACGGGCACCAACGACATCGTGGTGGACGACGCGTTCGTTCCCGACTACCGCACGCTCTCGTTCGCCGACACTTCCGCCTGCGTCTGCCCGGGCCAGGCGGAGAACAAAGCGGCACTGTATCGACTGCCCTTCGGGGCCGTGTTCTCGACCACCATCTTCGCCGCCTGCCTGGGAATCGCCGGCGGGGCGCTGGAGGCCTATCGCGACTACCTGTCGCGGCGGTTCAAGATTGCCTACTCCGAAAAGGCGAACCAAGATCCGCATGGCCAGATCCGCCTGGCGCAGGCGAGTTCGGTCCTGGACGCGGCCTGGCTGCAGCTCGAACGGAACGTCGCAACCCTGGTCGAGGGTGCCGAAAGGGGAGAGCCGCTCGGGGTGGTCGAGCGCACGCGGCTGCGCCACGACCAGGTCTACGGCGCGGGGCGCGCGCTGGAGGCGATCGACGCCTGTTTCTCCTCCAGCGGGGGGTTCGTGCTGCGCCACGGCAACCTCCTGCAGCGCTTCTGGCGCGATCTGCACGCGGCTCGCCAGCACGCCATCAACGACTACGAACGGGCCGCCGAGATGTACGGCCAGGCTCTGCTGGGATTCGAGCTGCCCGACGGAACGTACTGATCCGGCCCCCGCGCAGGCCCGGGGTCGGGCGCGCCCGGGGGACGCGCCGCGCGGGCTCCGGCTCCCGACTGAGTAAGATGGCGGCCGGCGCCGAACGGCGTCCCCAGGCCTGAAAGGAGATTTCGTGAGATTCGAAGGCAAGCTGGCGATGGTGACGGGGGCGGCTTCCGGAATCGGCCTGCGCACGGCGCGGGCCTTCGCCCGCGAGGGCGCGGAACTGGCCCTGGTCGATCTGAACGAGGCGGGGGTCGAGGCCGTCGCCCGGGAGATCCGGGACGGCGGAGGGACCGCCACAGCCTACGCCGCCGACCTGTCGCGCGTGGTCCGGATCCGCGAACTCTTCGGCGCACGGCCGCGTCGACGCGCTGGCCAATATCGCCGCGATCTACCCCACCGCCCAGCTGCTCGAAGTGACGGAGGACCACTGGGACGCGGTCCTGGGGCTCAACCTGCGCGGCGTCTTCTTCTGCTGCCAGGAGGCCATCGGGATCATGCTCGAGCAGGGCGGCGGTGCGATCGTGAACATTGCGTCCGGCGCCGCCTTTCGGCCGCTGGAGGGCATGGTCGCCTACTGCACCTCGAAAGCCGGCCTGCTGGGAATGACGCGCGTGCTGGCGCTGCACACCGCCCGCAGGGGCGTCCGCATCAACACCGTCGCCCCGGGGCACACCGACACCGAGGGCAACCGGGTGATGGGCTCGGAGGTTGAGCGGCGCGAGGACGCCGACGAACTGGTCTCGGGCCGCTGGCTCCAGCCCGAGGAGATCGCGGACACGATCGTGTTCCTCTGCTCCGACGAAGCGCGCGGGGTGCACGGCGCGATTCTCAACGTGAACGGGGGCAACCTGATGCCGTGAGCCGGCCCGCCCGGCGCGGCGGATCCGCGCTGCCGGCCGCTCGCGCGCCGGCGGAGCTCAGTTCCTGGGCGAGAAGCGGATCGGCATGGCGGAAAAGCCGCGGAAGAACTCGGAGCGGATGCGCACGATCTCGTCTTCGACGACTTCGTATTCGGGGTCGAGGGCGAGCAGTTCCTCCAGCAGGATGCGGCCTTCCATCTGCGCCACGTGCGCGCCCAGGCAGCGGTGCGTGGCGTGGCCGAACGACAGGATGCGCGGGGCGCGGCGCTCGACGTCGAAGCGGTCCGGATCGGCGAACTCGCGCTCGTCCCGGTTGGCCGACGGCCACAGGAACATCAGCTTCTGCCCGGGGCGGACCCGCGTGCCGTTCACTTCGAGTTCCCGCGTGACCGTGCGCCCCAGCATCTGCGTGGGCATGTCGTAGCGCAGCGTCTCCCAGAAAGCGTCCTGGGCCAGCCCGGCGGGGTCGGCGGCCACCCGGGCGCGCTGCTCGGGGTGCTGCCAGAGCCGGTAAGCGCAGGCGGCGAAGACCTTGGGCAGGGTCTCGGTGCCCCCGACCACGGCGAGCTGAAGTGTTCCCAGCAGCGCCTCTTGCGAGAGTTTGCGCCCGTCGATCTCCACTTGGAGCAGGGCGTCGACCAGGTCGCCGTCGCCGTCGTCGGGGCTGGAGATCCGCTCGGCGACCAGGCTTTCGACGTACTCGAAAAGCCGGGCCGAGGCGTCCTGGCCGGCCGCGGTGGTTCCCTCGGAAGCCGCGTCGCGCTCGAAGAAAGTGTTCACGTCGTCCGCCAGCCGGTCCGATTCCTCGAGCGGGATGCCGATGATCGTGCAGGCGATGCGCACGCTGAGACGCATGGCGAGGTCGCCGATCGCGTCCAGTCGGCCGCGCTCGCGCACGTCGTCGACGAAGCCGCGCACCAGCTCGCGGGTCCGGCCCTCCAGCCCCCGGGCGGAGGTCGGCGAGAAGCGCTTCATGATCGCCTTGCGCAGGGCGGTCTGGTAGGGCGGATCCGAAGAGGCCAGCGCCTCTCCCTTGCCCCGGGACGCCACCTGGCCCAGCAGCAGGTCGATGGTCGTCTGCCCGTTGGCCACGCTGATCCCGGGATGCGGCAGCAGCTCCCAGATGTCCCGGAAGCGCGTCAGGAAAAAACAGTCGAACTCTTCCAGATAGTAGACCGGCGCTTCGTCCCGCATGCGGCGGTAGAGCGGCCAGATTTCGTCGCCGTGAGCGGTCTCGGAGAGCGGGTGGTAGTCGATCATTCGTACCTCTCGGGCGCCAGAGACTACCAGATGGCGGCTTCCCGCCCCGCGCGTCCCCAGGCCTTGCGGAGCCCCGCGACCCCGTCTTTTCGCCGCTCGCTCCCGCTCTCGCGGGCCGCCCGCGAGGCGGCTATCTTCGGCGTCCGCCCGAACGGCCCAGTAGCTCAGCTGGATAGAGCGCTTGCCTCCGGAGCAAGAAGTCGCAGGTTCGAATCCTGCCTGGGTCACTCCCTCCGATCGGGGGCGCGGCGGAAACCCGGGAAGCCTGACTGGAGTTGGGGAGGGCGAGCATGGAACGGATCCGGGTGGCGATCGCAGGCATCGGAAACTGCGCCAGCTCGCTGATCCAGGGAATCGAGTACTACCGCAACTGCGACGCCTCGGAGCACGCGGGACTGATGCACGCCAGCATCGGAGGCTGGCGGCCGTCGGACATCGAGATCGCGGCGGCGTTCGACGTCGACCGGCGAAAGGTCGGGCAGGCGCTCGAGGACGCGGTCTTCGCCGCCCCCAACTGCGCGCGGGTGTTCCAACCCGAGCTGCCGGCGAGCGGGGTGAAAGTCCGGATGGGACCCGTTCTGGACGGGATCGCCGGCCATCTGGAGCACTATGCCGACGACGAGGCGCCGCGGCCCGCCGCCCACAGCCCCGTGGACGTGGCCGCCGTGCTGCGGGAGACCGGGGCCGAGGTGCTGGTCTGCTACCTGCCGGTCGGTTCCGAGCGGGCGGTGCGGCACTATGCTCAGGCCTGCCTCGACGCCGGGGTCGCCCTGGTCAACTGCGTGCCGGTCTTCCTGGCGTCCGATGCGGAGTGGGCGGAGCGCTTCCGGTCGGCCGGGCTCCCGATCGTCGGCGACGACATCAAAAGCCAGGTGGGCGCGACCATCGTGCATCGGGCGCTGGGGCGGCTGTTCGCCGATCGGGGGGTAAAGCTCGACCGAACCTATCAGCTGAACTTCGCTGGAAACACTGACTTTCTCAACATGCTGGAGCGCAACCGCCTGCAGTCGAAAAAGCGCTCCAAGACGGAATCGGTGCAAAGTCAGCTCGACGTGCGTCTCGACGCCCGCGACATCCACATCGGCCCTTCCGACTACGTCGCCTGGCAGGACGACAACAAAGTCGCGGTGATCCGGCTGGAGGGCCGGGGATTCGGCGACGTGCCGCTGGAGCTCGAGCTGCGGCTCTCGGTGCAGGATTCGCCCAACAGCGCGGGCGTCGTGATCGACGCCCTGCGCTGCGCGGCGGCCGGGCTGGAGAGGGGGCTGGCCGGACCGCTGGAGGCGGCCTGCGCCTATTTCATGAAGAGCCCGCCCCGGCAGATGCGCGACGACGAGGCGCGGCTCGCGCTCGAGGCTTTCGTCGAGAACAAGCCGCTGACGGCGGCCGCCGATTCCTCGCGCTGACGAATCCCTCTAGCCGTCGCCGGTCGTCCGCTCCCGGCTCTCCTCCAGGATGGCCCGGGCCGATTCGAGGCCCGCGTAGGCCGAACCGTCGACCGTTCCCACATCGCCCTCGATGGTGGACGACGCGACGTAGAGATTTCGGCAGCCCGGGATCCGGATGCCGTGGCGCTTGACCGGCGCCCAGTACCAGCCCGCCGCCACCGCCGGCGGATCGCTCACGAAGCGGTCCGACTGCCATTCGATGCACTCGTCCAGGTCGGAATAGACGCTGTGGACGTACGCCTTGGCGTGCTGGAGCTTGCGGTCCAGGCTCGGCCAGTGCGGCCGCTCGCCGCGGCGGACCCAGTGCAGGATGAAGCAGGAGAGCAGGTGGCGGCCGTCGGGCGCGGCGCGGCGGGAGTCCAGAGACGGAAAGTGGAAGCCACCGCTGAAGACCCGCTCGGCCCCGACCAGCATGCGGTTCCAGCCCGCGTAGGCTTCGATCTCGCCGCTGTCGCGCCGCCGGGGCATGCGGGTCAGTCCCGCGACCCAGCCGACCCCGGTGGTCGCGAAGTCCTCGAGCCGGTCCGCCATGTCCCGCAGCCCGGGGCTCACCCGCTCCGGGGGCAGGAGCGGCAGCACGCTCCAGATCGGATAGGCCGCGATCGTGTGCCGGGCGCGGATTCGGAGGGTCAGGTGGGCCGGACCGGTCGCGATCAGGCCGGTCGCCCGGTCGGCGTCGAACTCGACGGCCACGGGCCGATGGTCCAGGACGATGCGGCCCCCGCGCTCCTCGATTCCGCGCGCGAAGGGCTCCATCAGCCCCTGGACTCCCCCCACCGCAGGGTCGTCGGCCAGTCCCGTGAACTGCCGATCGTGCCGCGCCGAGGCCACCTGCAAGTCCAGCAGCTTCATCACCCGGCCGGCGGAAGCCCGCTCCGGCCGTTCCGAGAAGGTCGCCTTGATCATGTTCAGGATCGGGACGTGCGCGGCCGGGTTGGGAACGCGGGCGGGAAGCCATTCCCCGAGCGGCACTTCGATCGCGGCGGCCTGCTGCTCGGCGCTGGTGTTGGACAAGAGATCGAGCGCCGCCAGGAAGTCCGGCAGCGCCTCGGGCGGGCAGGCGAAGGCGTCGGTCGCGAGCCGGGCGAACCCCTCCGGGGTCCAGTCGGTGGCGTCGAGCAGCGTGCCCGGACCGCGCTCTCCCGGCTCCGGGACCAGATGGATCCGCAGCCCGCTGCGCACCGCCCGCACCTGCACCTCGACGCCGGCTTCGCGGGCGGCTTCCCCGCCGTGCTGCCAGGGGAACATCAGATCCGTCACGTCTCGCCCCGCCCGGTGTCCGCCGTCGAGCCAGTAGCCGCGGTGTTCGATCGCCCCGCCGCGCCCGCCGACGACCGGCGGTTCGTCCACGAGCACGACCCGCAGCCCGCGCTTGGCGAGAACCGCGCCCGCCACCAGCCCGGCGAGTTCCGCGCCGGCGATCGCGACATCGCATTCCAGCGGAGCGGAATAGTCTTCGGGAGTCGCGCGACGGCCCACTTCCGCCGTCATCCGTCGTAGTCGACCCAGATCTCGGGCGAAGTGGGACGCGACTGACAGGTGAGCACGTAGCCCGCGGCGAGATCCTTCTCCGCCAGAGCGTCGTTGGTGGCCATGACCACCTCTCCCTGCCTGAGCATCGCCATGCAGCAGCTGCAGTAGCCCTCCTCGCAGGAGAAGGGGGGATCGATCCCGGCCTGCTTGGCACATTCCAGCAGCGTCTTGCCGGGCAGGTAGGGGATCTCGTGGGTCCGGTCCTCGATGGTGACCTTGTACTTCTGCGGGAGATCGCCGGCCGGGGAGGGGGCGTCCGACGGCTCTTCGCGCCTGTCGGGGTCGCGGGCGGAGATGAAGCGCTCCACGAAGACGACCGAGCGACTTTCCAGCACCTCTTCGACCAGATCCATGTAGGCCGTCGGTCCGCAGACGTAGAATTCCGCGGCGTCCCAGCCTTCGATCAGCGCGTGCAGCCGGGCCTGCGTCAGGAAGCCGGCCGCGTCGTCGAGGTGGTGGACGACCTCCAGGCGCTCCGGGTGGCGCGCCTCCAGCGCGTCCAGCTCCCGCCTGAAGATCACCGATTCCGCGTCCCGGTTGGCGTAGAGCAGCTTCAGTCGGCGCTGCGTCGTCAGCAGGGCCGTCTTGATCAGGGAGACGATGGGCGTGATCCCGCTGCCTCCGCCGAAGAACATCAGGGGGGCCGAACCCTCGCCCAGCACGAACTGACCGGCCGGCGGGCGGACCTCGATCCGGCTGCCCGCGGCCAGCCGGTCGTTGAACCAGTTCGACATGCGGCCGTCCGCGACGCGCTTGACCGTCACCTTGACCGGTTCGTCCGCTTCCGGCGAGCTGGAGAGCGAGTAGCAGCGCGTGATCCGGAAATCTCCCCAGGGGATGCGGAAGGTCAGAAACTGGCCGGCGCGGTAGCGGAAGCGCTCGGACAGATCCGGAGGGATCTCCAGCACGAACGAGCGGGCGTCGGCGGTCTCTTCGATCACCTCGGCGACCTTCAGCTCGTAGAAGGCCACGCCCGGTTCGAGATCGACCTGGAAGGTGGCGGATTGGGTCATGGGTTGAGGAAGTGGAGGGCGCCGCACGCTGCGCCGCCGCGACGGAAGGGCCCGCAAGGTAACGCATGCGCCGCCCGGGCCGCAGCAGCGGCCGGGGCGAGCCCACTTCGGGGCCCGCACTCAGGTAGTCTGCGGCGCATGCCGTCGCCCATTCCCTACAGCGGAAACTCGCTCGACCGGGTCAGCCATCTGCGCCGCGACGGCGCCTGGCTCGAGGCCCGCCTGAACGACCCCGAGAGTCGCTTCCTGCCGTTCTGGAGGCAACAGGTGTTGGTCAAGTCCGAGCCGGCGCTGGCCTGGGCGCGCTCCGACCTGTGCGCCCGGGTGAACCCGGACGCAGGCCCGATCCTGCTCGGCATGGGCGGCGGCGTGGCGCACTTTGCGATCGACGTCTCGGCGCTCGAAACGCCGCTCGAAACGCTCGGACTCGCCGGCGCGGCCGAGTTCAAGGAGCCCCACGCGGTGGTCTCAGCGCTTCCCGCGAGCGACGCGGCGATCGTCGCGCAGGGCCGCGGCATGCTCATCTGGCACGGCCGTCACCGCTTCTGCGGAGTCTGCGGCGAGCCCACTTCGGTCAAGGAGGCCGGCTACATGCGCGAGTGCGACGCCTGCGACGCCGAGCACTTCCCGCGCACCGACCCCGTCGTCATCATGCTCACTCACCACCGCGACCGCTGCCTGCTCGGCCGCCAGGCGATGTTCCCCAAGGGCATGTGGTCGACCCTGGCGGGCTTCGTGGAGCCGGGCGAATCGCTCGAGGAGGCCGTCCGGCGCGAGGTCGCCGAGGAGTCGGGGATCGAGGTCGGAGACGTCCGCTACCACGCCTCCCAGCCGTGGCCGTTCCCCGCGAACTTGATGATCGGCTGCATGGCCGAGGCCAGGACCACCGATATCACGGTCGACCGGGACGAACTCGAAGACGCGCGCTGGTTCACCCGCGGGGAGCTGGCCCGGGCCATCCTCGAGCCCGCGCAGAGTTCCGACCTGTTCGTGCCGCCGCCGATGGCGATCGGCCACCACCTGATTCGGGACTGGGTGGACGGAAACGAGCGCTGATCCGGCCGCGCTCCCGGGGCCGCCCCGTCATCCCTCCAGTCCCAGGCGCGGGATCTCGATCGCGGGGCAGCGGTCCATCACCACCTCGAGTCCCGCGGAGCGGGCGCGCTCGGCGGCCGGCTCGTCGATCACTCCGAGCTGCAGCCAGACCGCTCCCGCCCCGACCGCGATGGCCTGGTCCACCGCCTCGCCGGCCGCATCGGAGTTGCGAAACACATCGACCAAGTCGATCGGCTCGGGGACCTCGTCCAGATTGGCGTAGACCGTTTCGCCGAGGATCCGCGCGCCGGCGCAGCTCGGGTTGACGGGGATCACTCGATAACCCCGATGTTGCAGGTAGTGCATGACTTCGTGGCTGTCGCGCTCGGGGCGCGGACTCGCCCCGACCATCGCGATCGTCCGCGTCCGGGTCAGGACGCGCCGGATCAGCCGGTCCTCGGCGGCGCTCAATCGGCACCCCGGGAGCCCGCGAGAACGCGCGCGGCTTCGATCAGATCGTCGGCGCCAGGCTCCTGGGCCAGCCGCAGATCGAACTCGCGCACCACCGCCAGCAGGTGGTCGAAGATGTCGGCCTGGACGGCCTCGTAGCGCACCCAGTCCTGCTCTCCGCTGAAAACGTAGATCTCGATCGGCAGCCCCTCGCGGGTGGGGGCCAGCTGCCGGATCAGGAACGTCATGTCCTGGCGGATCCTGGGGTGGTGCCGAAGGTAGGCCTCGACGTATGCGCGGAAGGTGCCGATGTTGGTCAGCCGGCGGCTGTTGACGCGCGGGGACGGGTCGGACGCATGCGACTCGTTCCACTCGTCCAGCTCCGAGCGCTTGCGCTCGACGTAGTCGGCGACGTGCCGGATCTTCGAGAACCGCGCCAGCATCTCGTCGTCGCAGAAACGGATCGAGTCCACGTCGATCAGGATCGAACGCTTGATCCGACGCCCGCCCGATTCCTCCATCCCGCGCCAGTTCTTGAACGACTCGGAGACCAGGTGCTGTACGGGAATGGTCGAGATGGTCTTGTCGAAGTTCTGCACCTTGACGGTGTGCAGCGAGATGCCCACCACGTCGCCGTCGATGCCGTGCGACGGCATCTCGATCCAGTCGCCGCTCTGGACCATCTTGTTCAGGGCGATCTGAAGGCCGGCCACGAAGCTCAGGATCGAATCCCGGAAGACCAGCAGCCCGATGGCGCTCATCGCGCCCAGGCCGGTCAGCAGGCCCCAGGGATCCTTCTGCAGCAGGGTCGCCAGGATGAAGATCCCGCCGATCACCCACAGCACGATCTTGGCGATCTGCACATAGCCCAGAATGGGCTTCTCCCGCGAGACCTCGGTGGTCTGATAGATGTCCACCAGCGCGTCGAGCAGCGCGTCGAGCGCGCGCAGCGCGACCGCGATCACGCCCACCAGCGCGAGCCGCTCGATCCAGGCCTGGGCCGGTCCGAAGGCCCCGCCCGACAGGTACACGACCAGCGCCGGCGCCATGTGCGCGGCGCGCGAGAAGACGCCGGCCCCCATCAGACGGTCGTCCCATTCCGCGCGCGTGCGTGCGACCAGGAAGTGGACGGCCCGCAGCAGCAGGCGCTTGGCGGCGATGTCCGCGATCCAGGCGACCAGCGCCACGCCGGCGATCAGGACCAGACCGGCCACCAGACCGGCGTACACGCCGCCAATGCCCGCGCCCTGCAGCTGCGCCTGGAGCCAGTCCATCATCGCGGTCCTAAAATGGCACGTACGCCGCGCGGGCGGTAGAGGCCGGCGATTTGACCGCGTCCCCACGCGGCGCAATCCTGGCCCCGATGGCCGACGCGCCCCGACTCCGGAAGAGCTGCATCACTCCCGAGGGCCTGAAGCGGCTTCAGCAAGAGATCCGCCGGCTGTGGGACGTGGAACGGCCGAAGGTCGCCCGGGAAGTCACTGAAGCGGCCGCCCAGGGCGACCGTTCCGAGAACGCCGAGTACATCTACGGCAAGCGCCGGCTGCGCGAGATCGACGCGCGGGTCCGCTTTCTGCGCAAGCGCTTCGACGCCCTGCAGGTCGTCCACCCGGGACAGAGCGGCCGCGACAAGGTCTATTTCGGCGCCTGGGTCACGCTCGAAGGCCCGCAGGGCGAGAAGCTGCGCTACCGGCTGGTGGGGCCCGACGAGACCGACGTGGAACGGGGCCACGTCAGCGTCGAGTCTCCGCTGGGGCGGGCGCTGCTGGGGCGGGAAGAGGGGGACGAGGTGACGGTGGTCCGGCCCGCGGGTCCGGGCCGGTTCGAGCTGCTGGAGATCGGCTACGACGCCTGAGGGGTTGGCCGGGCCGTCGAATCCGCGCTCGCCAGACCCCCTTGGCTTGGGTAATTATTGGAACGGGTTTTGCTTAAGATGCCTGACGGCTTCTTCCCGCTCCCGACGGAGCGGGCGAGGCTCGAGGCGGTACGCAAGCCAGAGGAGGGACACTCTTGGGGACGCGATGGCCGCACGGCTGGCGACGGGGCGCGGCCCTGGCCGGGCTTGGCTTCGCGCTGGCGTGCGGCTTCGAGCCGCGCCCCGTCGCTCCGGTCGAGAGCCTGGAGCTGCCGCCCGCGGCCCTGACCCAGGTGGCCTTCGAGGGCTATTCGGGCGAGCAGCGCGAGGTGATGGTCCGCGCCGAGCGGGCCACGATCGATCCCCGGAACAGGATCGCGAAGCTCGAGGGAGTGCGGGTCGAAATCGCCGGCGGTGAGGGGCCGCCTCTCGAGATCCATTCGGCGCGGGGAGAGTTCGACCTGGCTCGGGACGATTTCGAGCTGTTGGACGGGGTCACGGGCACGACCACCGACGGCTCGCGCTTCGAGACTCCGGTGCTGCGCTACGAACAGGAGTCGGGCCGGCTCGCCAGCGAGTCCGCGGTCCGGCTGCAGCGCCCGCGGATGACGCTCGACGCCGCGGGCATGCGGATGGACCTCGCCGAGCGGCGCATCCGGCTGACCGGGCGGGTCGTGGCGCGGTTGAAAGGGGGCTGACCGGTGCGTTGGGCGTGGCTGTTGGGGATGGCCTGCGCGCTTGCGGCGAGCGCCGCGGCCCAGGATCGGCCGAGCGGAGCCGGTCGGGCGGCGGACCGGATCGGGCTGGCCGAGATTTCCGGCCAGCCCATGACGATCGAATCGGACGGGCTCGAGGCGCTGCTCGACGAGCAGGGGCGCGACCGGGTGATCTTCCAGAAGAACGTGCGCGTTCGGCAGGGCGACATGGCCCTGCACTCCGATTGGCTAGAGGCCATCTATCCCCAGCGCGAGAGCGGCGGGACGAGCGGCGGCAATCCCGAGAAGATCACGGCGCGAGGAAACGTCCGGATCGAGCGCGGCGACAGTCTGGCGCGCTGTACGCGGGCGATCTTCGAAGACCATTTCTGCTCGGCGGAGTGCGTCACCGAGGGAGGCCAGGCCCAGCTCGAGCGCCGAGACGACCGGATCGTCGCCGACCGGATCGTCTTCAATCTGTGCACGGGCGTTCTGAGGGCAGAGGGGAACGTGGGCGTTCGGGCGCGGCCGTCGGAGTCCGCCGAATGAGCGAACGGCTGCACACCACGGAGCTGAGCAAGAGATTCGCCGGCCGGGACGCCGTGCGGGGAATCAGCCTGGCGGTGGAGTCGCGCGAGATCGTCGGGCTGCTGGGTCCGAACGGCGCGGGCAAGACGACCACCTTCAACATGATGATCGGGCAGACGCGCCCCAGTTCGGGAAAGGTGTTTCTGGGCGAGGAGGACATCACGCATCTGCCCATGTACAAGCGGGCGCGGCGGGGAGTCACGTACCTGCCGCAGGAACCGTCCATCTTCCGCAAGCTGACGGTGGAGCAGAACATCCTGGCGATCCTGGAGCGGCTGCCCCTGAGCCGGCGCAAGCGGAAGCAACGCCTGGCCGGACTGCTGGCGGAGCTCGACCTGACCGAGAAGGCCAAGCAGCGCGGAGCGACGCTTTCGGGAGGCGAGCGGCGGCGCGTGGAGATCACCCGGGCGCTGGTGCTCGATCCGCGCTTTCTATTGCTCGACGAGCCCTTCTCGGGCATCGATCCGATCGCCGTGGCCGGGATCCAGAAGATCGTCTCTCAGCTGCGCGAACGCGGCATCGGAGTCGTGATCACGGACCACAACGTTCGCGAGACGCTGGCGATCTGCGACCGCGCGTACATCATCAACGAGGGCCGAATCATCCGCGAAGGCGCGCCGGCCGAGATCGCGGAAGACCCGGCGGTGCGCGAGAGCTACCTCGGCGAGAGCTTCCGTCTCTAGGCATCGCATGGCGCTCGACCTCCGTCAGACCGTCAAGCTCAGCCAGCAGTTGGTGATGACTCCCCAGCTCCAGCAGGCGATCAAGCTGCTGCAGCTGTCGCGCCTGGAACTCGCCCACACGCTCGCTCAGGAGCTCACCGAAAACCCGGTGCTGGAGGAGGTTCCAGACGAGGAGACTCCGGGCGGCCCGGACGAGACATCCCCGGACTCCGACGAGGCCAGGACGGACGACCCCGAGGAGCCGGGCGAGGAGGCCGAGCCGACGCTCGAAGAGATGATCGGGGCGGTCGACTGGGAGAACTATATCGAGTCGGCACCGCAGACGAGTCTGCACCGGTCCTCCGACGACCGGCCTCCCTTCGACGCCAACCTCACTCCCGAGAAGTCGCTCGCCGACCACCTGCTGGAGCAGCTCGGCATGCTGGACTTCGACGCGCTCGAACTCGAACTCGCCCTGCTGGTCATCGGCAACCTCAACGACGACGGCTATCTGGAGGAAAGTCTCCCGGCGCTGGCGCAGGAGGTCGGCGCGGAGATCGAGCGCGCCGAAGCCGTTCTGGCGCGGATCCAGCGCTTCGATCCGGTCGGCGTGGCGGCGCGGGATCTGCCCGAGTGCCTGCGGGTCCAACTGGTCACGCTCGGAGTCGACGACCCCCTGGCCCTGCGGATCGCGCAGCACCACCTGGAACCGCTGCAGCGCAAGGACTACCGCAGGATCGCGCGCATCGAGGCGACCACCATCGAAGCGGTCGCGGCCGCCGCCCGGGTCATCGGCCGCTGCGAGCCTCGTCCCGGACGCGCCTTCTCCAGCGAGGCGCCCATCTACATCACGCCCGACATCTTCGTCCACAAACTCGGGGACGACTACCACGTGGTGCTCAACGAGGACGGCCTGCCCAAGCTGCGCGTCAGCCCCACGTACCGGGGCGTGCTGGGCGACCGGCAGGCCGAGTCAAAGGCCACCCGCGACTACGTGCGCGAGAAGCTGCGCTCCGCCGTCTGGCTGATCAAGTCGATCCACCAGCGCCAGCGGACCATCGTCAAAGTCATGGAGTCGATCCTGCGCTTCCAGCGGGGGTTCTTCGACCGGGGACCGGAAGCGCTCCGCCCGCTGAACCTGCGCGACGTCGCCGACGACATCGGGATGCACGAATCGACGGTGAGCCGCGTGACCACGGCCAAGTACGTGCAGACGCCGCACGGCGTGTTCCTGCTCAAGTTCTTCTTCAAGTCCAGCATCCGGACCAGCGACGGAGACGCGGTCGCCTCGGAGAGCGTGAAGGAGAAAATCCAGAAGATCGTCCGCGCCGAGGATCCCCGGAAGCCGTACTCCGACCAGAAGATCGCCGAGATCCTGCGCAACTCGAAGATCGACATCGCCCGTCGGACGGTGACGAAGTACCGCGAGGCGCTGGGCCTCCTGTCTTCGACAAGACGTCGGCAGATTGGCTAAGCTGGGCCGCTCTTTTCCCCGGGGCAGAGCGCGGAACCGGCATGAAACTCACCGATATCCTCGTGCGCGATGCCTGTCGGATCGAGATGAGCGCCCGGACCAAGAAAGAGGCCCTCCGGGAGCTGTCCGCGGCGCTCTGCGAATCGGCGAACGGCCTGGCCGCGACGGAGCTGCTCGACATGCTGCTGGAGCGCGAGAAGCTGGGCACGACCGCGATGGGCGACGGGGTCGCCATTCCCCACGCCCGGATGGAGTCGCTCGATCACCTGCTGGGCAGCTTCGGGCGCAGCCGGGAAGGCGTGGACTTCGACTCGATCGACGGAGAGCCCGCGCATCTCTTCTTTCTGCTGGTCGCGCCCGGCCAGGGCGGCAGCGCCCATCTCCTGACCCTCGCCAAGCTCTCGCGCATGCTCGCCTCGGACGCGTTCCGCGCCCGCCTGGCCGAGGTGCACAGCAGCGACGAACTCTTCTCGGCCATCGAGGAGGAGGAGGCGAGACACTGACGTGACCTCCGACTCGCCCGCGCGAATCCACGGCAGCCTGGTCGAAGTGGACGGACTCGGCGTTCTGTTGCTCGGCAAGAGCGGCATCGGGAAGAGCGAGGCGGCGCTGGAACTGGTGATGCGCGGGCATCGGCTGGTGGCGGACGACGTGGTCTGGGTGGGTCCGGACGCGGACGGCCGGCCCGAAGGCTGGAGCGACGAGCTGATCCGCTACTACATGGAGCTGCGCGGCATCGGCATCGTGCACGTGCCCAGTCTGTTCGGCGAGGAATCGGTACTGGAGCGCCACGGCATCGATCTGGTGATCCGTCTGGAGGCCTGGGGTACGGGGCAAGTGGACCACATCGGGCTGGGGACGGTCCGTTCCAGCGTCGGGGATTTCGAACTGCCCACGCTGCACCTGCCGGTCGCGCCGGGCCGGGCGATCGCCTCGCTGGTCGAGGTGGCCGCGCGCAACCAGCGGCTCAAGCGCAGCGGCCGCAGCGGCGCGGCGGAGCTGGACGAGCGGGTCCTGGACCGCCTGCGCAGGGCGCGGGAAGGCGACCAGGGCTAGAGATTCCCGTAGACGAGAGGCGGAAGACCCGGCGGGGCGAGCTAAAATGAGACGGGTCGCGTCTGCCGCGCGGTGGGGAAGGATGCGCGCTTGATCGGGATTGTGATCGTCACGCACTATCGTCTGGCCGACGAATTCCTGCAGTCGGTCCGGGTGATCGTGGGCGAGTGCGAGCACGCCCGCGCGGTGGGGCTCGACCCGACGACGACCTCGCCCGAGGACATGCGGTCGCGCATCGAGGCCGCGATCCGCACCGCGGACGCCGGTGCCGGGGTGCTGGTGTTGGTCGACATGTTCGGAGGGACTCCGTCGAACCTGTCGCTGGCCTTTCTCGACCAGCAGCGCGTCGAGGTGGTCACCGGCGTCAATCTGCCCATGCTGGTCAAGGTCGTCTCGGCGCCCTCCGCGGATTCGGTCGCGGAGCTGGCGGCGATGGCCCGCGAGTACGGTCGGCGAAACATCTCGGTCGCGAGCGAGGTGCTGGCCGGCCGCGATGGCGGGGAGAACGCCCCGTGAGCCGCGCCGAGGCGAACTGCGAGATCATCAACGAGTTGGGACTGCACCTGCGCGCGGCCGCGACCTTCGTCAAGCTCGCCGAGAGCTTCGAAAGCGACATCGCGCTGGAACGCGACGGCATGTCGGCCAACGGCAAGAGCATCATCGCGCTGGTCACGCTGGCGGCGGCCAAGGGAGTGTCGGTGCGCGTGACCGCCGACGGAGAAGATGCGCCGGAGGCGGTGCGCGAGCTGGCGGAGCTGATTCGGGAGCGCTTCGGAGAGGACGAGTGAGCGCGGAGTCCCCGCGGCGGGGCGCCCCCGCCTCCCCGGGCATCGCGATCGGGCCGGCCTTCGTGCTGCGCCGTGAGCGCATGGTGATCACGGAGCGCCGCCTGGACGAATCCGAGGTCGAAGGCGAGATCGAACGGCTGCGGGCGGCGTTCGGAGAGGCGCGCCGCCGGCTGCAGGAGATCCGGGCGGGCATGCAGGCCACGGGTCTGGTCGGGGACATCTTCGACGCCCAGTTCCTGTTCCTCGAAGACCCCACCCTGATCGACCACGCGGTGGAGAACATCCGCGGCGGGCTGCTGAACGCCGAGTGGGCCCTGCAGCGTGAACTCCGCCGCCTCCAGCGCGAGTTCGACGGCATCGAGGACCCCTACATCCGCGAGCGCGCCAGCGACGCCGGCTTCGTGGTGCGGCGCGTCCAGCAGGTGCTGATGGGCCGCGAGCCCGAAGGGCTGCAGAACGCGCCCCCGGGGGTGATCGTGGTGGCTTCGGAGCTGTCCACCGGCGATCTGGCGCAGGTGACGCGCGGGCAGATCGCGGGTTTCGTCACCGCCTCGGGCTCGCGCACTTCGCACGTGGCGATCATGGCCCGCAGCCTCGAGATCCCGGCGGTGGTGGGGGCGGAGCACGATCTGGTCGACCAGGTGAGCGACGGCCTCACGCTGATCGTCGACGGCCGCACCGGCCGCGTCCTGATCGATCCCGACGAGGCTGCGGTCGCCCGCTATCGCAGCGAACTCGAGCGGCTGGCGAAGCTGACCCAGGAACTGCTGCGCTACGTCGACCTGCCGACGGAATCCCGCGACGGCGTGCGCATCGCGCTGCTGGCGAACATCGAGCAGACTGACGAAATCGACGACGCCCTGCGCTACGGCGCGGAGGGAATCGGCCTGTTTCGCACCGAGTACCTGTACATGAACCGCTCCGACCTGCCGAGCGAAGACGAGCAGGTCGAGGCCTACCGGCGGGTGCTTGCCGCGGCGGCGCCGCGCTCGGCGGTGATCCGCACGCTCGATCTGGGCGGCGACAAGGTGCCCTCGGGTCTCGGCCTGCAGCAGGAACTCAACCCCGCGCTCGGCCTGCGCGGCGTGCGCATGTACCAGGACCGGCCCGAGGTCTTCCGCGCCCAGCTGCGGGCGCTGCTGCGGGCCAGTCCGGCGGGCCACCTCAAGATCCTGGTTCCGATGGTGTCGGCCCAGTCGGAGTTCGTCTTCGCGCGCGAAAGCCTCCAGAAAGTCGCCCGGGAGCTGCTGGACGAAGGCCACGAGATCGACCCGGAGGTCGCGCTGGGAGTGATGATCGAGACGCCGGCGGCGGCGCTGACGGCGGACCAGATCGCTCCGCTGGCCGACTTCATGTCGATCGGAACCAACGACCTGCTGCAGTACACCCTGGCCGTCGACCGCACCAACGAGCGGGTCGCCTACCTGTACGAGCCGCTGCACCCGGCGAATCTGCGCATGCTCCAGCAGTGCTGCCAGGCGGCGCGACGCGCCGGGATCGTGCTGGGCATGTGCGGCGAGATGGCGGGCGATCCGGCGAACTGCTGGATCCTGCTGGCGCTGGGGATCGGGGAACTCTCGATGGCGCCTTCGTCGATCCCGCTGCTGCGCAAGATCCTGCGCGAATCGACCGCCGCCGAGGCGCGCGAACTCCTGGCGGAGGTGCTGCCGCTGACCAGCCCGCGCGAAATCAGGCAGCGGGTCGAGGAGCGCATGCGCCGGCGCTTCCCGGCCGAGACCGAGGCGCTGCCCGGCGAGTGAGGCGCGCCCGCCGGCCGCGGGCGATGGTCGGGCGGGTTTTTCGCTAGAGTGCCCGGCGCCGGCTCCGTTCCAAGCCAGGGGATCCAGGTCATGCCACGCAGATTCTTCACCTCCGAATCGGTCTCGATGGGCCATCCGGACAAGCTCTCCGACCAAATCTCCGACGCCGTCCTGGACGCCTACCTGGCCCGCGATCCGAACTGCCGCGTGGCCTGCGAGACGCTGTGCAAGACCGGCTTCGTGGTGGTCGCGGGCGAGATCAGCTCGCGCGCCACGGTCCAGATCCCCGACGTCGTGCGCGAGGCCATTCTGGCCGCGGGCTACGACGATCCCGACACGGGCTTCGACGGCGCGAGCTGCGGGATCCTGCTGGCGCTCGAAGAGCAGTCTCCGGACATCTCCCAGGGAGTGACCGAGGGCGAGGGCCTGCACAAGGAGCAGGGAGCCGGCGACCAGGGCCTGATGTTCGGCTTCGCCTGCCGCGAGACCGAAGAGCTGATGCCGGCGCCCATCATGTACGCCCACCGCCTGGTCGCCCGGCAGGCCGAGCTGCGCTTCTCGGGAGAGCTGGAATACCTGCGCCCCGACGCCAAGTCGCAGGTCACGATCGAGTACGACGGGCACGAGCCGGCCCGCATCGACGCGGTGGTGTTGAGCACCCAGCACGCTCCCGACGTCGGCTACGACAGTCTGCGCCTGGAGGTGATCGAAAAGATCATCCGCCCCGTGCTCCCGGACCGGCTGCTGGACGAGAACACCAAGTTCTTCGTCAACCCCACCGGCCGCTTCGTGGTCGGCGGACCGCACGGCGACGCCGGCCTGACCGGCCGCAAGATCATCGTCGACACCTACGGCGGCATGGGACGCCACGGCGGCGGGGCCTTCTCGGGCAAGGACCCGAGCAAGGTCGACCGCTCGGCGGCCTACGCCGCGCGCTGGGTGGCCAAGAACCTGGTCGCGGCCGGCGCCGCCGACCGCCTGGAAGTGCAGCTCTCCTACGCGATCGGCGTCGCCGAACCGGTCTCGATCCTGGTCGACACCTTCGGCACCGGCCGCGCGTCGGACAGCGAGATCGTGCGGGCGATCCGCAAGCGCTTCGATCTGACCCCGCGGGGCATCATCGAGGCTCTCGACCTGCTGCGCCCAATCTACCGTCAGACCGCCTTCCACGGCCACTTCGGCCGCAACGGCGACGAATTCACCTGGGAGTCCCTCGCGCTCGCCGACGATCTGCGGCGCGACCTGGGATTCTGAGCGGAGACAGCGCCATGTCCACAGCACCGGAGCACCGCGTCGCGGATCTGAGCCTTGCCGAGTGGGGCCGGGCCGAGATCCGCCTGGCCGAGCACGAAATGCCGGGCCTGATGGCGCTGCGCGAGCGCCACGCGCAGGCCCGCCCGCTGGAGGGCGCGCGCGTGATGGGCAGCCTGCACATGACCGTCCAGACGGCGGTGCTGATCGAGACGCTGGCCGCGCTCGGCGCGGACGTGCGCTGGGCGAGCTGCAACATCTTCTCGACGCAGGACCACGCGGCGGCGGCGGTGGTGGCGGGCCGGGAGGGCAACCCCGAGTCCCCGCGGGGCGCTGCGGTCTTCGCCTGGAAGGGCGAGACGCTGCCGGAATACTGGGAGTGCACCCGCCGGGCGCTGGTGTGGCCCGACGGACGCGGTCCGGACCTGATCGTGGACGACGGCGGGGACGCCACGCTGCTGGTGCACCGGGGAGCCGAGTTCGAGGCGGCGGGCAAGGTCCCGGATCCGGATCCCGAGAAGGACTCCGAGGAGTGGATGGTGGTGCTCGAGCTGCTGCGCGCCGAGCAGAGCCGGGACATCGGCCTGTGGCGCAGGGTCGCCCAGGGGGTGCGCGGCGTCAGCGAGGAGACGACCACCGGGGTGCACCGCCTCTACCAGATGGCCAAGGAAGGCCGGCTGATCTTCCCGGCCATCAACGTCAACGACTCGGTCACCAAGTCCAAGTTCGACAACGTCTACGGCTGCCGGCATTCGCTGCCCGACGGCCTGGCCCGCGCGACCGACGTGATGCTGGGCGGCAAGGTCGCGGTCGTCTGCGGCTACGGGGAGGTCGGCAAGGGATGCGCCCAGGCGCTGCGCGGCCAGGGCTGCCGCGTGGTCGTGACCGAGGTCGACCCGATCTGCGCGCTGCAGGCCAGCATGGAGGGCTACCAGGTCGCCCGGCTCGAATCCTTCGTGGCCAGCGCCGACATCTTCATCACCACCACAGGCTGCTTCGACGTCGTCACGGCGGACCACATGGCGCGCATGAAGGACAAGGCGATCGTCGGCAACATCGGCCACTTCGACAACGAGATCGACATGGCGGGCCTGAAGAAGGTGCCCGGCATCCGCCGCACGAACATCAAGCCGCAGTACGACGAGTGGATCTTTCCGGACGGTCATAGCGTGCTGGTGCTGGCCGAAGGGCGCCTGCTGAACCTGGGCTGCGCCACGGGCCACCCCAGCTTCGTGATGTCGGCGTCCTTCACCAACCAGGTTCTGGCGCAGCTCGAGCTGTGGCGGGACTCCGGCAAGTACGAGCGCGAAGTCTACGTGTTGCCCAAGAAGCTGGACGAGGAGGTCGCCCGGCTCCACCTGGATCACCTGGGCGTGGAGTTGACCCGCCTCTCCGACGCGCAGGCCGAGTACCTCGGGGTGCCCTCCGGGGGGCCCTACAAGCCGGACCACTACCGTTACTAGCGCATTGACGCTGGCGGGCGGGTAGGCGATACCTCCGAACCCGTATGTGGGGGCACGAGCGCGCGTGGATCGGGCTGCTGACGGGGCTGCTGCTCTGGTTCGGGACCGGCGACGCGGCCGCGGACGAAGAGGTGAGGGTGCGCCACTCGGACGGCCGGGTGGTCGCGGTGCCGCTCGACCCCTACGTGGAGCGCAGCGTCGAGGCCGAGGTCTACGCGAGCTGGCCGGATGAGACGCTCAAGGCCCAGGCGGTGATCTCGCGCACCTACGCGCTGTACGAGCGCGGCCGCAACGCCGCTTCGCCCCACGACGTGGAGGCCAGCGTACTCTCGCAGGTCTACGCCGAGTCGGAGGTTTCGAGCCGGGTGCGCTCGGCCTCCCGGGCCACGCGCGGCCAGTACCTCAGCTACGAAGGCGCGCCGATCCTGGCGGCTTTCCACGCCTCCTCCGGGGGGCGCACGGCCTCGGCCGAAGAGGTCTGGGGATTGAATCTGCCTTACCTGCGCATGGTCGCCTCTCCCGACGACGCGGCTCCGGACTACTTCTGGAGCTACGAGATCGAGCTGGCCGATCTGCTGGACGCGCTGCGCGAAGCGGGCTACGCGGCCGCCGCCGAGCGCGGGGAGCCGGTCCGGATCGAGTCGCGCTCCGAAAGCGGCCGGGTGGCCTGGATCGAAATCGGCGAAGTCCGGCTCTCGGGCCACGAGCTGCGCCAGGTCCTGGGAGGCCGCGCGCGGCGCAGCGCGCGCTTCGAAGTGCGGCGCAGCGGCACGGGCGTCCGCTTCCTGGGCAGCGGCGCGGGACATGGGGTCGGGCTGTGCCAGTGGGGCGCCCGCGAGCTGGCGCTTCAGGGCCGGACCTACGCGGAGATCCTGGCGCATTACTATCCCGGCACGCGGCTCGCGCGGCTGGACGGCACGGCGCCCGCCGAGGAGCGGGGCGCGGAGACGACAGGGCGCGGTCCGCGCCCGTAAGCGTTCTTCACGGGGGAATACGGCATGGGAGAGGAATCGGGCGGCGGACTGCTCAGCCCGCTGCTGCTTTTCGCGGCGATGGGCCTGTTCATGTACGCCCTGTTGATCCGGCCGCAGCAGCGGCGCGAAAAGCAGCATCGGCAGATGCTGTCTCGGATCGTCAAAGGCGATTCGGTCGTCACCAGCGGCGGCATCCACGGCCGGGTGACCGGAGTGACCGACGACGTTCTCACCGTGGAGATCGCCAACGGCGTGCGCGTCAAGCTCAACAAGTCGGCCGTGAGCAGCCTGCAGGCCCCGGAAGGGGAGAAGTCGTGAGCCAGCGCGCCCGCGCCCTCTGGATCGCGGCGGTGGTGTTGCTGACGGGATGGGCGGCGACGTCTTCGCTGGTCGGCCGCGAGGCGCGCGAGAATTCCTGGCTGCTGTCCGACCAGGCGCTCAACCTGGGTCTCGACCTGCGCGGCGGGATCCACTGGCTCTTGCACATCGACGAGCCGACCGCCTTCTCGCGCGAGCTGAAGCACTTCGAGGGAATCCTGACCGACGCCGCGGAGGACGAGGGCGTCGAGCTGGCCGGCACGCAGCTGCGCGACGATCGGGTGCTGGAGCTCGAAGGCGACCTGGGAGCGCTGCTCGAGCTGATCGAAGATCGGGTCGGCTCATCGGTCGACGTGGAGCGGGCCGGCGACAGGCTGGAGCTGCGCCTGAGCGGCGGGACGCGAGACGAAGTGCTCGAGCGCTCCGTCAGCCAGGCACTCGAAGTGCTCGAGCGGCGGGTCAACCGCCTGGGGGTGACCGAGCCGGTCCTGGCCGCCCAGGGAGCCGGACGCATCCTGGTGCAGATGCCCGGCGGCGAGATCGACCCCGCCGGAGCCCGTGCGATCCTGGAGAACACCACCTTCCTGGAGTTCAAGAAGGTGCTCGCGGCGGCGGACAACGAGGAGCTGCTGCGCGCCCGCTATCCGGAGGGCCTGCCGGAAGCCACCGTCGTCGTCTTCTCCAGGACCCCCGAGGGCGATCCGATCGAGGCCCTGCTGGTTCCGGCCGAGCCGGTGCTGACCGGCGACATGCTGCAGGACGCGCGCGTCGGCTTCGACCGCCGCAACCGGCCGGAGATCGACTTCACCTGGAACGCCGCCGGCACCGCCATCTTCCGCGAGTTCACCAGCGAGAACGTCGGCGAGCGCATGGCCGCCATCATCGACGGCGAGGTCGTGACCGCGCCGGTGATTCAGGACCGCATCGGCCGCCAGGGCCGCATCACCGGCAGCTTCACGCAGGAGGAGGCGGGCCAGGTGGCGATCTCGCTGCGCTCCGGCGCGCTCCCGATCCCGCTGCAGATCGAAGAGGAGCGCAGCGTCGGACCGGCGCTGGGGGCGGACTCGGTCGTCAAGGGGGTGCGCTCGATCGCGCTGGGCGGGACGATCGTGATCCTGTTCATGCTGCTGTACTACTCGCTCTCGGGGCTGTTCGCGAACGTGGCGCTGATCGTGAACCTGGTCGTGATCATCGGCCTGATGAGTCTGGCCGGAGCGACCCTGACGCTGCCCGGCATCGCCGGGCTCGTGCTCACGGTGGGCATGGCGGTGGACGCCAACGTGATCATCTTCGAGCGCATCCGCGAGGAGCTGCGCCGCGACAAGAGCATCCGCAACGCGGTCGCGGTCGGCTTCAGCCGTTCCCGGCTGACCATCCTGGACGCCAACATCACGACCCTGATCGCGGCGGTGGTCCTGCTGTACTTCGGCCGCGGTCCGGTGCAGGGCTTCGGGGTAACGCTGGCGGTCGGCATCGTCTCCAGCGTCTTCTGCGCGCTGACCGTGACCCGCCTGCTGGTCGACCTGACCGTCGCCCGCGGCGTGCGGGCTCTGAGGATCTGATGGAACTCGTTCGACCCGACATTCGTATCGACTTCGTCAGCCAGCTCCGGGCGGCCTAGCTGGTCTCGGTCGGGCTGATGCTCTTCCGGGGCTTCAACCTGGGCATCGAATTCGCCGGCGGGACCGTGAGCGAGCTGAGGATTCCCGCCGCGGCCGGGGCCGTCGGCGAGGGCGCGCTGCGCTCGGCGATGGAGGGAGCGGGCTACGAGGGCACGGTGGTGACCCGCATCGGCACTCCCGAGGAGCGCGACTTCTCGGTCAGCCTCAAGCGTTCCCAGGCCGAGGAGCGCGACCTGTCCGTGAACGTGGAGAGCCTGCTGAACCAGGCGCTTGGCACCGAGGTCGAAGTGCGCCGGGTGGAGTCGATCGGTCCGCGCGTGGGAAGCGAGTTGCGCACGGCCGCGGCGCAGGCGCTGCTGATCTCCTGGGGCTGCATCCTGCTCTACATCTGGTTCCGCTTCGATCTGCGCTACGCGCCCGGAGCGGTGGCGGCGCTGATCCACGACGTGCTGATCACCGCCGGGGTGTTCGTGCTGTTGGGCTGGGAATTCAACCTGCAGGTTCTGGCGGCGCTTCTGGTCGTGATCGGCTACTCGCTCAACGACACGATCGTCATCTACGACCGCATCCGCGAAAACCTGGAGGTGCGCGGGACGACGCATCTGGAAGACGTGGTCAACCAGAGCATCAACCAGACTCTTTCGCGCACTCTGCTCACTTCGCTGACGACTCTGATCGTGGTGGTGGCGATGGTCGCGCTCGGCGGGCCGGTGCTCCGGGGGTTCGCCGTGGCGCTGCTGATCGGCGTGGTGATCGGTACCTACTCCACGATCTACGTCGCCAGCGCGCTCTTGATCTTCCTGGAGCGTCGCTACGGGAGCGTCACAGCGGCCCGCTGAATACGGCCGGGAATTTTTTCTTCCCGGTCGGAAAGCGGGTCGAGCGTGAGACGCCGGCCGCCTGGGTATGGCATGGAACGTTTCGGACTCGGTCGAGGTCGTGGGACGCCGGCCTTCGGGAT
>JAGWBS010000010.1:43420-120416 GCA_021295775.1 Pseudomonadota bacterium
CCGCCCCCCCCCCCGCCCGGCTTCACCCGTCTAGATCGGATTCGTGCTCGATGCGCTCCAGACAGGTATCTGCCCTCTGCGTGTTCAGTACCATTCCGCGAGTTCCTTCTGCATGGGGTCCTTCCCGACGCGCCGATCGGGGGAGTAAGGACGGTACGGCTTCGGCAGCCCGTGGAACGTGGGGTGATCGCCGGCCTTCTTCGACTCCAGTAGTTCTTCGACTGAGCTGATCTGCAGTTTCGGGTATGACTGGCCATCGAAGCTCGAGCGCCACTGGCCCTGGCGCTCGCAGAAGCGGTTCAGGCCCCGTGTTTCGCTGCGTCTCAGAGTCAGCATCAGTCCGCCTGCCGCGCCGCGGTCGGCTACCGAGCCCAGCAGACGGCGCAGGTCCGGCTCGCCGATCCGTCCCGATTTCACCTCGACCAGGTACTCCAGCACGGTGGCTTCGCCGCTGCGCGCGTCGAGCGCTCCGGGAAAGCGGATGACTCCGTCCACCCCGCCGTCGCCGATCTCGCGGGCGCTCGGCCGCGCCTGGACCAGCGAACACGCGAAGCGCTGGAAGTCGAAGCGGCCCGCGTTGCGGCCGTGCTTTTCGTCCCGGCCTCCTTCGCGCCGGGCCAGATTCTCCGCTTCCTGGAGCGTCGTGGGGGTAGCGCCTTTCCAGCCCCAGCGTCCCAGCGCTTCGTCGTGGAATGCCTCTGCTTCCTCCAGCGTCGCCGGCGTCCGCAGGTCGATCTCGTCTACGGCCGCGCTCGTCTCCGGCCGGCGGCGCAGGCGCTCGATCAGCATGTCGAGCGCCATCCAGGCGATGTCGATGCCGATCCAGGAGCGGCCGTTCCGCTCGGCTGCCTCCAGAGCGGTTCCGCAGCCCGCGAAGGGGTCCAGCACCAGGTCGCCCGGGTGGGTCGAGACCTGGACGATGCGCTCCAGCAGCGCGAGCGGCTTCTGGGTCGGGTAGCCGAGCCGTTCGGGATTCCAGCCCGTCACGGTCTTGATGTCGGTCCAGCAGTCGGTGACCGGCGTTCCGCGCTCGAGATCGATCGCGTTTCCCCCGCTGTAGGTGCTGTGCTTGCCTACCTGCCGGGTGTTCTGCTTGTACGGCTTGCGTTCGACGTTGAACACCCGCTCTTTCGAGCCTGACTTCGTGTACCGGAGGATGATGTCGTGCTTGCGGGGGAAGTCCTTTCGAGGCACTCCCCCGCCCGAGTAGGCCCAGACGATCTGGTTGCGGAAGTTCTCCGGTCCGAAGACCGCGTCCATCAGAATCTTCAGGTAGTGCGACATGGTCGGGTCGCAGTGCAGGTAGATGGAGCCCGTGCGCTTGAGCAGGGCTCGCATCGGGACCAGCCGTTCGCCCATGTAGATCAGATACGAGAGCGAGCCGCAGGCGCCCAACAGACTTTCCAGTGCCTCCAGGGCCGTGGCCAGGCACTGCGAGCGGTCTTCTCCCGCCGCCGCGCCGTCCCGAATCCGCTCCAGGGCGCGCCGGTCTTCCGGCCCCCAGCACCACAGGTCGGAGAACGCCTGCTCCGGGTTCCGCCCGCGGCCGGAGCCGAAGAGCATCCCGTAGCAGGCGTTCGAGTTGAAGGGCGGATCCAGGTAGATCAGATCGACGCTCTCCGGCGGGATCTCTTCGCCCGCCATGACGTCCCTGCAGTCGCCGTAGAAGAACTGCCGCTTGCGCTTCGCCACGCTGCTCCTCCGGCAGCCCCGCGCCCGCGAGCGCGGAGGCCCGGCTCGAAAACTCGAGCAAATCCTAGTTCATGCCTCGAATCCGACCCAGGTTCGCGGCTAGTGCGCGGCGCCGGTCGAGAGTACGCATCGCGGCGGAACGGACGGGAGGGGCCGGGTCGGAGCTGCGCGCGACCTCGGGCGGGCCAGCGGCTACATTGGCGGCATGCGAGTCGTCGCCCTGATCCTGGCCGCCGGGCGTGGCGCGCGCCTGGGGGGAGGCCCGCCCAAGGGTCTGCGCGCGCTCGCCGGTCGCAGTCCGCTCGCCTGGAGCGCGCAGGCGCTGGGGCGTGCGCGCGGGGTCGACGGGGTGCTGGCGGTTCTGCCTTCCGATCACCTCGACGAAGCCCGCGATCTCTGTGCCGACTGGGGCGGTCCGGCGCGCTGGCTGGGAGGCTGCGCGGGGGGCGACAGCCGGCAGGAATCGGTGGCGTGCGGAATGCGGGCCCTGGCGGAACGCGCGCCCGACGCCCGCTGGGTCCTGGTTCACGACGCCGCCCGCTGTCTGGTCCTGCCGTCCGACGCCGAACGGGTGCTGGAGGCCGCCCGCTCGAGCGGCGCGGCGCTGCCCGTGGCTCCCGTGACCGACACCGTCAAGCGGATCGAGTCCGGCCGCGTGGTCGAGACGCCGCCTCGCCAGCTCCTGGGCCTGGCGCAGACCCCCCAGGCGTTCCGGGTGGAATTGCTGGCCGATGCGCTGCGAAGTGCCGAGAGGGACGGATTCGCGGGCAGCGACTGCGCGTCGCTGGTCGAACGCCTGGGGGTCGAGGTGAGGGTCTGCGAGGGCCGCGCCGAGAACTGGAAGGTCACGCACCCGGGCGATCTGGAGCGGGCCGAGGCGATCCTGGCCCCCCGCGGGGCGGAAGTGTGAAGCTGCGCGTCGGCGAGGGCTACGACGTGCACCGCCTGGTCGAGGGCCGGCCGTTGATCCTGGGAGGCGTCGAGATTCCGCACGAGCGGGGGCTCGCGGGCCACTCCGACGCGGACGCGCTGGCGCACGCCGTGGGCGACGCGCTGCTCGGCGCAGCCGGCGCGGGCGATCTTGGACAGCACTTCCCCTCGTCCGACCCGCGCTGGCGGGGAGCGTCCGGAGCGACGCTTCTGGCGCGGGTGCTGGAGATCGTCGGACAGGCCGGCTTCGCGCCGGTCAACGTGGACGCGACGCTGGTTGCCCAGGAGCCGCGGCTGGCGCCCTTCGCCGAGGCGATGCGCCGCGGGCTGGCGGAAATGCTGGGATTGGACGAAGCCGCGGTGAACGTCAAGCTCAAGAGCCACGACGGGCTGGGCGCGCTGGGCCGGGGGGAGGGGATCGCGGCCCGGGCGGTGGCCCTGCTGCAGCAGAGCGCGCCCGAGCGAGGTCCCGATGGCTGAGCTTCGGCTCTACAACACGCTCGCGCGCCGCAAACAGCGTTTCGAACCGCTCGAAGCGGGGCGGGCGGGGATCTACACCTGCGGCCCGACGGTCTACAGCCACCAGCATCTGGGAAATCTGCGGACCTACGTATTCGCCGATCTGCTGGGGCGCGCGCTGCGCTGGTTCGGCTTCCAGGTCCGGCACGTCATCAACATCACCGACGTCGGCCATCTCACCGACGACGCCGACGCCGGCGAGGACAAGATGGAGCTGGCCGCGCGTGGCGCAGGTCTTTCGATCTCCGAAATCGCAGACAAGTGGACGCGAATCTTCAAGCAAGACTTGAAGAAACTACGAGTCCTGGAGCCGGCGGTCTGGTGCAAGGCGACGGAGCACGTTCCCGAGCAGGTGCGGATGATCGCGGAGCTTGAGGAGAAGGGCTTCACCTACCGCGCCGAGGACGGGATCTACTTCGACGTCTCCAAGGATCCGAACTACGGCGAGCTGGCGCGCCTGGATCTCGAAACCCAGCGCTCCCAGGAGCGGATCGCCTCGGCCGGGGCGAAGCGCCACCCGGCCGATTTCGCGCTCTGGAAGTTCTCGCCCGGCGAGGGGCCGCGCCGCCAGATGGAGTGGGAGAGCCCCTGGGGCAGGGGCTTTCCCGGCTGGCACATCGAGTGCTCGGCCATGAGCACCCGCTACCTCGGCTCCTCGTTCGATATTCACACCGGCGGGATCGATCACGTCCCCGTTCACCACACCAACGAAATCGCGCAATCGGAGAACGCGCTGGGCGTGCGCCCCTGGGTGCGGGTCTGGATGCACGCCGGCTGGCTGATGCTGGACGGCGGCAAGCTGTCCAAGTCCGCGGGCGGCGCCCCCACGCTCGACGATCTAATCGCCGCCGGAATCGAACCGGAGGCGTTCCGCTACTTCGCGCTGGGAGCCCACTACCGCCAGCAGGCGCACCTGACCGAGGACGGGCTGCGCCGGGCGCAGCGGAGCTGGCGGCGGCTCTGCCGCCACCTGGAGGTCTGGGGCGGGGCGCGGGCCGTTCCGGGCGGAGCCGCAGCCGCGCCGCGGAGCGCCGAGGCCGAGCTCTGCCGGCAGCGGTTCGCGGCCGCGCTGGCGGACGACCTCAACGCTCCCCGCGCTCTGGCCGCCGTCTGGCAGACCGTCCGCAGCGACAGCCTGGCCGACGCGGAGAAGGCCGCGCTGCTGACGGACTTCGACCAGGTGCTGGGCCTGGGGCTCGAGGCCGTGGTCGGGATCGAGCCGGACGAATCGAGCTCTACCGGCGACTCGGGTCCGGTGATCGTCTTCGGCGCCGAGGTCGCTCCGGAGCAGCGCGAAGGCATCCGCGAGCTGATCCGCGAACGCGAGTCCGCCCGCCGCGGGCGCGACTGGCAGCGCGCCGACGCCATTCGCGACCGGCTCGCCGAGGACGGCTTCGCGCTGGAGGACCGATCCGACCAGACAGTGGTGCGCCGGGCGGAAACGGGCCGTGCCTGAGTTCGAGGTCGTCAGCGACTTCGTCCCGCGCGGCGACCAGCCGCGCGCCATCGACGAACTCGTGGCGGGACTCGAAGCGGGTCAGCCCCACCAGACGCTGCTGGGCATCACCGGCAGCGGCAAGACCGCGACCATGTCCTGGGCGATCGAGCGCGTGCGGCGTCCGACGCTGGTGATGGCGCCGAACAAGACGCTCGCCGCACAGCTCTACGGCGAGTTCCGGCAGCTCTTTCCGCACAACGCGGTGGAGTACTTCGTCTCGTATTACGACTACTACCAGCCCGAGGCGTACCTGCCGACCACGGACACCTACATCGAGAAGGACTCCTCGATCAACGACGAGATCGACAAGCTGCGCCACTCGGCCACGCGCTCGGTGCTGTCGCGGCGCGACGTGATCGTGGTCGCCAGCGTGTCGTGCATCTTCGGCCTGGGATCGCCCGAGACCTACGGCGAGATGCACGCGTTCCTGGAAGTGGGCGACCGGCTGAACCGCGACGATCTGCTGCGCAAGCTGGTCGACATGCTCTACGACCGCAACGACTACGACTTCCACCGCGGAACCTTCCGCGTGCGCGGCGACAGCGTGGAGATCTTCCCGGCCTACGAGGACGAGCGGGCGCTGCGGATCGAGTTCTTCGGCGACGAGATCGAGTCGATCGCCGAGATCGATCCGCTGCGCGGCAAGACGCTGGCTCGGCTGTCCAAGAGCATCGTCTTCCCCAACAGCCACTACGTGTCGACCTCCGACCGGATCCAGCGGGCCATCGAGGGCATCCGCGGGGAACTCGACCAGCGGATTCAGCAATTTCGGCGCGAGAACAAGCTGCTGGAAGCCCAGCGCATCGAGCAGCGCACCCTGTACGACGTGGAGATGCTCTCGGAGATGGGCTTCTGCCACGGCGTGGAGAACTACTCGCGCTGGCTCGACGGTCGCGAGGAGGGCCAGACCCCGTACACGCTGCTCAACTACTTTCCCAGCGACTACCTGTGCATCGTCGACGAGAGCCACGTCGCCGTCCCCCAGATCGGCGGCATGTTCCGGGGGGACCGGCGGCGCAAGGAGACGCTGGTGGAGTACGGATTCCGGCTGCCCTCGGCGCTCGACAACCGCCCGCTGCGCTTCGAAGAGTGGGAGGCTCGCGCGTCCAGCGTGGTCTTCGTCTCCGCCACTCCGGCCGAGTACGAGTTGAAAAAGAGCTGCGGAGTGATCGTCGAGCAGATCATCCGTCCCACCGGCCTGATGGATCCCGAGGTCGAGATCCGTCCCGCCGGCAACCAGGTCGAGGACCTGCTGGAGGAGATCCGGCAGCGCGTCTCGCTCGGGGACCGCGTGCTGGTGACGACCCTGACCAAGCGCATGGCCGAGGAGTTGACGAACTACTACCAGGAGATCGGCATCCGCGTGCGCTACCTGCATTCGGAGATCCCGACGATCGAGCGCACGGAGATCCTGCGGGATCTGCGCTCGGGCGAGTTCGACGTGCTGGTCGGGATCAATCTGCTGCGGGAGGGCCTCAACTTGCCGGAGGTGTCGCTGGTCGCAGTTCTCGACGCGGACAAGGAGGGCTTCCTGCGCTCGACGCGCTCGCTGATCCAGACGATGGGGCGGGCGGCGCGCAACGTGCGCGGCAAAGTCCTGCTCTACGCCGACGTCGAGACGGGCTCGATCCGCGAGGCGGTGGCCGAAACCCAGCGCCGCCGGCAGGCGCAGGGCGAGTACAACCGGACCCACGGCATCACTCCACGGACCGTGCAGGCGGAGATCTCCAGCCTGACCGAGAGTCTGTACGAGGCGGACTACGTGACCGTGCCGCTGGTGGCGGACGCGCCCGCGGAGCCGGATGAGGTCGCCCGGCGGGTCCGGGAGCTGCGCAAGCAGATGCGCGCGGCGGTCGAGGAACTGGAGTTCGAGCGCGCCGCCGACTTCCGCGACGAGATCCGGCGCCTCGAGCAGGGAGCCGTGATGGAGGGCTTCGAGAGCCGGCCGAGCGCCCGCGGGGAGTCCCGCAGGAGTTCCGGCCGACGCGACGGGCGCAGGCGCCGGTGAGCGCTCCCGCTCCCGGAAACGCCGAGCCGGCCGGAGCGGCGAAGCTGCGCGAGCGGGTCGCCGGCCTGCCGGACGATCCCGGGGTGTACCTGTTCCGGGACGCGCGCGGCAGCGTGCTGTACGTCGGCAAGGCCCAGAACCTGCGCGCGCGCGTGCGCAGCTACCTGGTTCCCGGCGGCGACGGCCGCATCCGGATGCACCTGCTGGTCCCGCGGATCGCCGACGTCGAGGTGGTCGCGACGAGCAGCGTCAAAGAGGCGCTGCTGCTCGAGAACGAGCTGATCAAGCGCCACAAGCCGCGCTTCAACGTGCGCCTGCGCGACGACAAGAACTATCTGGCGCTGCGCATCGACCCGCGCGAAGAACTGGCGCGCTTCACCGAGACGCGCAAGTTCGCACGCGACGGAGCCCTGCACTTCGGTCCCTACACCTCCAGCCAGGCGCTCCACCAGACCCTGAGCTCGCTGCAGCGCCTCTTCCCCCTGCGCACCTGCAGCGACGGGGTGTTCAAGAACTATCGGCGAAGGGGCCGGCCCTGCCTGGAACACTCGCTCGGCCGCTGCGCTGCGCCGTGCTGCGACCGGATCGAGCCCGAGGCCTACGCCGAACTGGTGCGCGGGGCGGTGCTGTTCCTGAAAGGCCGGGGCGAGGACGTGGTCGCCGGGCTCGAAGAGCGCATGCGCGAGGCCGCCGAGGCGGAGCGCTTCGAGGAAGCCGCCAAGCTTCGCGACCGCATCCGGGCGATCGAGAGCACGATCGAGCGCCAGGCGATGGTCTCGACCCAGTTCGCAGACCGCGACGTGCTGGGGCTGGCGCGCGAGGCCAATCAGGTCGACGTGCAGGTGCTGCACGTGCGCCAGGGCAAGCTGATGGGCGGCAACGCGTACAGCTTCCGCGACGTGCGCATCGACGACGCGGCCGTGCTCGAGTCGTTCGTCTCGCAGTTCTACTCGGGCGATCGCGACATCCCGTCGGAGATCCTCCTGCCGCTCGAAATCGAGGCGGCGGAGGAACTGGCGTCGGTCTGGCGCGAGCGTGCCGGCCGCTCGGTGCGCGTGGCCCGTCCGCGGCGGGGCGAGGGCCGGCGCCTGCTGGAGATGGCGCAGCGCAACGCGGCGCTCTCGCTGGCGGAGAGGACGCGGCGCGAGCAGACCCGGGACGAGCTGCTCGACACGCTGCGAAGCGCGCTGCGGCTCGACGACCGGCCCGAGAAAATCGAGTGCTACGATGTCTCCCATCTTCAGGGCGCGTTGACGGTGGCCTCGCGCGTCGTGTTCGTAAACGCGACTCCACACAAAGACGGCTACCGGCGTTACAAGCTCCGCGAGGCCGCCGCAGGCGACGACTACGGGGCGATGCGCGAGGTCCTCCGTCGCCGTCTGACCCGCTTGGACTCCGACCCCGCTCCCGATCTGCTGCTTCTCGACGGAGGCAAAGGTCAGCTCGGCGCCGTCCGGGGCGTCCTGCGGGACCTGGAGATCGAGGGGATCTCGCTGGCGTCCCTGGCCAAGCAGCGCGACCCCGAGTCCCCGTCCTCCCGGGTGCTGCGGCACGCCGGCCCCAAGCGCGAGCGCGTGTTCCTGGACGGCGTGAAGGACCCCTTGCTGCTGGCGCCCTCCGACCCGGCGCTGCTGCTGCTGCAGCGCGTGCGCGACGAATCCCACCGCTTCGCCATCGCCTACCACCGCGAACTCCGGCGCAAGACGCAGTTCCGTTCGATCCTGGACGAGCTGCCGGGCATCGGTCCGGTCAAGCGGCGCTCGCTGCTGCGCCACCTGGGCAGCCTGGAGCGCATCCGCGCCGCCGGGGAGGATCAGCTCGCGGCGGTTCCCAAGCTCACGCGCGCGGACGCCGCCCTGATCCACCGCTTCTTCCGCGGCGACGCCGAGACGCCGCGGAAGGAAGCCGACGCGCGCTCCGGGAGCTGAACCGGCGAACCTCGCCAGCGTATCCTGAGCCGCGCCGAGCAGGAGGGAGCATGCCGCAACCCGTTTGGGAACAGATCGAGCCGGGGCACGAGATTCCGGCGTTCGAGCGGACCTCCGATCTGGCGCACTGGAACCGCTACGCGGCCGTGAACGACGAATTCATCCCGATCCACATGGACCCCGCCGACGCGATCGCCGCCGGTCAGAGGGACGTGTTCGGGATGGGCAATCTGCGGGTTTCCTACCTGCACAACGCGCTGCGCGCCTGGCTGGGCCCGGGTGGCGACATCGTCGAGTTCCGCTGCGAGTTCCGCGGCTTCAATTTCAAGCACGACCGGCTGCGCTCGCGGGCGGTCGCGACCGGCACGGAGCGGCGCGGTACCGCGAATCTGGTCCACTTCGAGCTGTGCGTGGAGAACCAGGACGGCGTCGACACCTGTCCCGGGCGGGCCACCGCGCTGCTCTTCGAGGCCGGCGAGGCGCGCGTTCTGCCCGAGCCCGAGCTGGACGCGCCGGCTCGCGAGCGGGAGCCCGGCGTGTACCTGGACCGCGCGACGATCGAGGCTGTGGGTTCGGCGTCCGAGCCGGTGATCTCCCTGGCGGTGGGCGAGAACGACATCCGGCGCTGGGCCATGGCGATTCACCACCCCGAGCCGCCCCCGCTGGAGTTCTACGACGAATCGATCGCGCGCCGCGGCCCCTGGGGCGGGTTGGTCGCGCCGCGCGAGTTCAACCCGTTTGCCTGGATGCTGCCCTCGCCGGGCGGCTATCCGTGGCTGCGGGAGATCGGGACCGAGCCCGGCCACCGCGTGCTGAACGGCGGGCAGCACAATCTGTACTTCGAGCCGATTCGCCCCGGCGACCGGATCGAAGCGGTCCGCCGCCTGTTCGACGTGTACGAGAAACGGGGCGGGCGCACCGGCGCGATGCTCTTCTACGTCACCGAGAACCGCTGGACCAACCAGCGGGGGGAACTCGTGCGGCTGGGCTACCAGACGACCATTTTCTACTGAGGGGGCGGCCATGCGCCCGGGAATCCAAGTACTGACCGCCACGGCCCTCGCGATCGCGTTCGCGGGCTCCTCGGCGGCCGATCCGTCTCCGCCCCCCGATACGATCTTCGTCGGGGGCGCGGTGCTGACCGTCGACGAGACCCGTCCCGTCGCCGGGGGCGTCGCGGTCGCGGCGGGGCGCATCGTGGAGGTCGGCGCGGAGGACGAGATCCGGGCGCTGGCCGGTCCCGAGACCCGCGTCGTCGAACTGGCCGGGCGCGCCCTGGTGCCTGGTTTCGTCGACTCGCACAGCCATCTCGTTTTGGCCTCGCAGACGCTCGCCTTCATGGCCGACCTGAACGCGCCCCCGATCGGACGCGTCCGCACGGTCGAGCAGGCGCTGGCGGCACTGCGCGCGCAGGCGGAACGCACGCCGCCCGGCCAGTGGATCGTCGGAATGGGTTACGACGACACCCTGCTGGCCGAACGGCGCCATCTCGACCGCCGCGACCTCGACCTCGTTTCGCGGCAGCGGGCGGTGCTGGCGATCCACGTGTCGGGCCACTTCTACGCCGCCAACTCCGTGGCGCTGGAGTTGGCGGGCATCGACGCCGACACGCCCGACCCCGAGGGCGGAGTGATCCGCCGGGATCCGGACAGCGGCGAGCCGGACGGCGTGCTGGAAGAGATCGCCGCCGCTCTGCCGCTGCTCGTCCGGATGCCGGCCCGGCCGCGGGAAGCGCGTCTGGAGGCGCTGGAGCGGATGGCGCACGTCTACGCCAGCCGCGGAGTGACGACGGCCCAGGACGGCGCCGCGGGGCTGGAGACGATCGGCGATCTGCAGGCACTCGTCCGGACCGGGGGAATGCCGATCCGGGTGGTGGCGCTGCCGACCGCCGACGCGGTCGAGCCGCTACTGGCGGGCGAACTCGCGGACCCGCGGATCCCCGACGAACGCCTGACGCTGGGACCGGTCAAACTGGTCGCCGACGGCTCGATCCAGGGTTTCACCGGCTATCTGAGCCGCCCCTACCACACTCCCTTCCAGGGAGACCCCGACTATCGGGGATATCCCACGCTGAGCGGCGACGCGCTCGCCGCCAGCGTCGCGCGTCTGCACGCAGCTGGCCTGCAGCTGGCGATCCACGGCAACGGAGACGCGGCCATCGACGCGATCCTGACCGCGCTCGAGGCGGCGCTCCACGAGACGCCGCATCCCGATCCGCGGCTGGTCGTCATCCACGCCCAGATGGCGCGGGAGGACCAGCTCGATCAGATGCTTCGGCTGGGGGCCACGCCGTCGTTCTTCGCCCTGCACACCTACTACTGGGGCGACCGCCACCGGGACGTCTTCATCGGTCCCGAGCGCGCCCGGCGCATCAGTCCGGCGCGTTCCGCCCGCGAGCGCGAACTGCGCTTCAGCATCCACACCGACGCGCCGGTGGTCCCGATGGACGTGCTGAAGCTGATGGCGACGGCCATCGACCGCAGAACCACGAGTGGCGAAGTCCTGGGTCCCGAGCAGCGGTTGACGCCGGACGAGGCGCTGCGGGCGGTGACGCTGGACGCCGCCTGGCAGTATCGGCTCGAGGATTCGCGCGGCTCGATCGAGCCGGGCAAGCTGGCCGACCTGGTAGTGCTCTCGGCGGATCCGAGCCGGCGTGCCGTGCGGATCGACCAACTCCGGGTCGACCAGACCTGGGTCGGGGGGAAGCGGGTCTTCGAGCGGCCGCTCCCGGCGGACACAGTGAATTCTCCTTCCGAGTCCGAGTAAACCCGCCCACGACCCGGAAGCGGAGCTTTTCCGCGCCGCCGGCTCCCGCGCCCGGCCTAGCCTGCGAGGCTGCGCGAGAGCGCCCGGGAGAGCGGGGCTTCGCTCCCTCGCGGTCCGACCCGGCCCGGCACCCGGATTGCTGGCTTCCGCAGGTGGCGCGATCCGCCAACCCCGTATTCCCGGTCCCGGCCGAGTCGACCGACGCACCGCGCTCCCCTGCTGCGCCTCGTCTTGCCGTTCGCCCTCGGACTGGGGGCCGAAGACTTCCTCGAATGGCCGCCACTGGCGGGGCTGGGTCTGCTGGGCCTGGGGCTGGTGGGCTGGGCCGGCCGCGCGCGCGTGCCGGGCGAGTGCGTCGCCGCCGGCGCCCTGGGTCTGCTGGTCCTCTCCCTGAGGCTGCACGCGCCGGTGCCGGAGCTCGACCGAAACCCGGTCGAGCTGACCCTGCTGGCGGCCCCGCGCGCCTTCGGGGAGCGCTGCGAGCTGCTCGCCTATCTGCACGCCGAGAGACCCGGGCGAGCGCGGCTCTGGGCCGGGTCCGGAGCGTGCCGACTGCTCCCCGCGCAGAAGCTGCTGGCCCGGGTGGAACTCCTGCCGCAGCGCGGCTGGCGCAATCCGGGGCAGGGCGACGCGCGGCGGCGCAGCCGGCGGCGCGGCATTCGCGCCGTAGGCCGAATCTCCGAGGGAGAGTGGGTGGCGATCGCGGAAGCGCCGCTCACTCCCTCGGCCGCCGTGCAGGCGCTGAGGCTGAGGCTGGGGGATGCGCTCGACCCGCCCGAGCGTCCCACCCGGGCCGGTGCGCTGCTGCGGGCGTTGGCGCTGGGGGACCGCTCGCGCCTCTCCCCCGAGATCCGGGGATCCTTCGCCCGCTCCGGAACCGCGCATCTGCTGGCCGTGTCCGGCCTGCACGTCGGTTGGCTGTTCGCGATCGCGCACGCGCTGCTGTACACCATGGCCCGCTGTGCCGCCCCGCTGGCATGGCTGCGGCGCGCCCGGGCGGTTTCGCTGGCGGCGAGCGCGCTGCTCGCGCTCGGCTATGCCCTGCTGTCGGGGCTGGGCGTTCCCGCACTGCGTGCCTGCGTGATGGCGCTGGCGGGGGTCGTGGCGCTGATCGCGGGCCGCCCCGGGGTGGCCTGGAACGCCCTGCTGCTCGCGGCCCTGGCCACGCTGGCCGTCGACCCCGCCTGTCTTTTCGAACCCTCGGGCTGGCTGTCCTTCTCGGCGGTCGCGGGCCTGCTGCTGTGGAGGCCGCCCCCGCGGTGGGCGACCGGCCTGGTGCACTGTGCGCTGGCGGCGGGCTGTGCGACGGCGCCGCTGATCGCGCTGCTGGGCTTGCCGCTGCCGCTCGCCGGCCTGGCCGCCAACCTGCTGGCGGTGCCGTTCTTCGGGGCGGTGCTGCTCCCCCTCGCGCTTTTCGCGGCCGCGTTCGAAACCACCTTGCCCGAACTCGGGCCGGGCGCGCTGGCGCGCGTGTCTGCGGAGCTGGGGCTGCGTCTGGTGGAATCGGTCGAGAGCCCGGATCTGCTGCGCCGGGCCGGGTTTCCGCTGCTGTTCACCGTGGCCCTGACCGCGACGGCGTTCTGTCTGCGCCGACTCGCGCTGGGAGGCCCGCGCCGGCTGCTCGCCGTCTCCGCTCTTTCCGCCGCGGTCGCGGCGGCGAGCATGGCGCTGCCGGTCCGCAACCTGCGCGTCGACCCGTTCGAGCTGGTGTTCCTGGACGTGGGGCAGGGCGACGCCACTCTGGCGAGGGCCGGGCGCCGGGCCTGGCTGATCGACAGCGGGGACCGGCGCTCCGGCTACGACGCCGGCCGTTCGGTGGTCGCGCCGGCCCTGCGTTCTCTGGGCGTGCGGAAGCTCGACGCGCTGCTGATCACCCACGCCGACCGCGACCACAGCGGCGGGGCGCGGGCGGTCCTTGAAGCGTTGCCGGTTGGCGAGCTCTGGCTCACGCGCTGGTTGGCGGCGGACTCGGCCGGACGCCGCCTGCTGCGGGCCGCGTCCCGGCTCGGGGTCCCGGCTCGGATCGTCTCGGCCGGCGACTCGCTGGGCAGCCGGGAACTCGGACTCGACGTCCTGTGGCCGCCGGCGTCCCGGACTCCACGCAGCTCGAACGCGGGCTCAGTCGTGCTTCGGGCGCACGCTCCCGCCGGCTGCGCCATGCTTCCGGCCGACGCGCCCGCCGACGTCGAGCGGATCCTGGCGCGCGATCTCGGCGCCTGCCGTCTTCTGAAGCTGGGTCACCACGGCAGCCAGTCCTCGAGCGCGGGCGAGTTGCTCGACGCGCTGGGGGCGGACGTGGCGATCGCCAGCGCGGGCCGGCGTCCACGCTCGCCGCTGCCGCACTCGTCGGTCCTCCACCGGCTCGGGAGACGCTCGATCACGCTCTGGGAGACGCGTCGCTTCGGCGCACTGAGCGTTCGGATGAGGCCGGGTCCGGGCGGAATGGTCGTGAGTCCGTCGCTCCCGGGGAGACCGGACTCCGCGTCCGGCGCCGCTCCGGAACGCCCGTTTCCGAGCGAAGGCTGGATGCTTCCGGACGGAGCGCCGCGAGGTCGGGGCCGGTAGCCTGTGGCCATGTCCGAAACCGGGAACTCCCCCGCAGATCGCCAGCCGTCGTCGCGTAGTCCAGCGACCGAGGTGGCGCGATTCGCGCTGGACTCCGCGGCGGTGGATCGACTGGTGGCCGAGCTGGACGCCCTGGGGACCCTGGGCGTGGAGGAGCGAGCCCACGGCGACGGCGCCTGCCTGCTCGCCTATTTCACCCGCGGCCAGGTCGAACGCGCGCGGCTGTTCGCGCTGGAACGGACCGTTACCTCGCTTCGCTGCCTGGGAGTGGAGCCCGTCCCGGAAACGGACTGGGAACGGGAGTCGCGTCGAGGTCTGTCTCCGCGCTGCATCGGGGGGCTCTGGGTGCGCCCGTCGTGGTGCGCGCCCGTCGCCGAGCCGGAGCTGGTGATCGATCCCCGGCAGGCGTTCGGATCGGGAGAGCACGCCAGCACGCGGCTGGCGCTCCGGCTCACGCTCGCCGAACTCCGCCCCGGAGACTCGCTGCTCGACGTGGGCACCGGCAGCGGAATTCTGGGGCTCGCGGCGCTGCGCCGCGGCGCCGGCAGCGCGCTGGGGGTGGATGTCGATCCCGTCGCCTGCAGAAACGCGAACCAGAACCGGGCCGGAAACGCCCTGCCGCTGGGCCTGGTCTGCGGCACGCCAGATTCGCTCCGCCCCGGATGGCTCTGGGACATGGTGGTCGCGAACCTGCTCTGGAGCGAGCTGAGGCCGATCTTCGGCCGGCTCCGCGGGCACGCGCGGCGCGCCCTGATCGTGTCGGGTCTGCTCGCTTCGCAGGCGGCGGAACTCGAGCACGCCTGCGCGGTTTCGGGCTGGCGCTGCGCGCGCGAGCTGAGCGAAGAGCAGTCCGGGGACGTCTGGGTCGCCCGCTCGCTCTACCCCCGCGACCGCCAGTCGTCCAGAAGCTCGTCCAGCGTGTCCTCCAGGGCGTAGCGCGGCGACCAGCCCAGCTCCCGAAGTCTGCGGGGGTCTCCGCATGACTCGGTCCGGTCGTCGGCGTGAGGCCGGTAGAGTTCGGGATCGACCGTCACTTCCGGACGAACCGTCGAACTCTGGATCAGATGCTCCATGACGCTGCGGAGCGAGCGAGCGCGCCCGCTGGCCACGTTGTAGACGCCGCCTGACTCGGCCCGTTCGAGCAGCAGCCTGTAGGCCTCGACCACGTCCCGCACGTCGCTGTAGTCGCGCCGGGCTTCCAGGTTGCCGACCCGCAGCCGCGGCGCCTGCCGGCCGCGCTCGATCCGGGCGAGCTGGCGGGCGAACGACGACTCCGCGTAGTCCCGACCCCGGCCCGGACCCGTGTGATTGAAAGGGCGCACGAGCACCACGTCCAGTCCGTCCCGCGCCTGCGCGAGCTGCGCGCGCCGCTCCGCGGCCACGCGCGTCGCCGCGTAGAGCGTGTGAGGATTCGTCGGTCCGGTCTCGGCGTGGGGAGGGGAGTGGGGCGGCCTATAGCCGTAAACCTCCCCGGAGCTAACCAGCAGCAGGCGCGCGTCGGGGGCGCCGTCGCGAGCGGCTCTGAGCAGTCCGTCGACGATCCGATAGTTGCTCCTCAGCGCCGCGAGCGGCTCGCGCGCGGCCAGAACCGGACTCGCCAGGGCCGCGAGATGGACGATCCGGTCCGGGCGCTTGTCCGAGAGCATTCGCCGCAGCCGCGCAAAGTCGAGCAGGTCGAGTTCGACCCACTCGTCCGGCGGCCGCTGAGGCGAGGAACCCGGCAGGCCCGCGCCGATCACCCGCTCTCCCGCGGCCTGCAGCGCGGGCACCAGCCAAGACCCCACGAAGCCCGCGGCGCCCGTGACCAGCGTGCCCCCCGTCATGCGCGGGAGCGTAGCAGGCGACGTGCTAACCTCCCACGCGGGAAACGGGGGGGACGGCCGATGCACGTGGGTGTCGCCGGGCGCAACGCCGCCGGCAAGAGTCGCGTGGTGGAGTATCTGGAGCGGCGCAGCTTCTTCAGCGCGTCGCTCTCCGACGCGATCCGGGAGGATCTGCGGGCCGAGGGGCTGGAGCCCACGCGCGATGTGATGATCGAGCGCGGCCGGGCGCTGCGGAGCGCCTACGGCCCCGCGGTGCTGGCGCAGCGCATCGAACGGCTGCTTCCGGCGGGACGGAACTGCGTGATCGACTCGATCCGTCACCCAGCCGAAGTGGAGGAGCTGCGCCGCGCAGCGGGCTTCAAACTGCTGTGGATCGAGGCCAGTCCCGAGGTCCGCTTCGAGCGCAGCCGGTCGCGGGCGCGGCCGGGGGACGCCGAAAGCCTCGCGGCTTTTCTCGCCCAGGAGGAGCGGGAGCTCGGAAGCGACGACGACGCCGCCCAGCAGCTCCTGCGGGTGGCCGATCTGGCCGACGAAACCCTGACCAACGACGGCTCCCTGGCCGAACTGGAGAGCCAGGTCGAGCGCTTCGTGGCGGACAACCTTTTTTTTGAACAGCGGCCGCCGTGGGACGAGTACTTCATGAACATCGCCCACGCGGCGGCCACGCGTTCGAACTGCGTCAAGCGCAAGGTGGGGGCGATCGTGGTGGTCGACCGGCGGATCGTTTCGACCGGTTACAACGGCACCCCGCGGGGGACCCGCAACTGCAACGAGGGCGGCTGCCCGCGCTGTGCCGGGGCGGCGCAGAGCGGAGCGCGCCTGGACGAATGTCTGTGCAGTCACGCCGAGGAGAACGCCATCACCCAGGCGGCTTACCACGGCGTGGCCGTGCGGGGCGGGGCGATCTACAGCACCTTGTCGCCCTGTCTGACCTGCGCGAAGATGATCATCAACGCGGGAATCGAAGAGGTGGTCTTCGACGCCGCCTACGGCATGGAAGAGGTGGTCTCGCAACTCTTCACCCAGGCGGGCGTGAAACTGCGCAGGCGGGGCGCCGACTCCGACGCTCCCGCCCCCCCGGAGTCCTCCGGGTGACTTCAGTCCCGCATCAGCGACGGATCGAGATAGAAGATCTCGAGTAGGTGACCGTCGGGGTCGCGGAAGTAGACCGAGCGCCCGTCCGAACGGTCGTAGGGGCCTTTCTCGAGCGCCACGCCGCCGTCCCGAAGCTGCTCCGCCCAGGCGTCCACCCGCTCCGGACGATCGACGCGGAACCCGAAGTGCTCGAACCCCTGGCCGGACCCCGGCTCGCCCCGCGACAGGCCCAGGAGATCGCCGCCGGCCGACAGCCAGACGGTCGAACCTTTCGAGAAGGCGGTTTCGAAGCCCAGCGCTTCGCGGTAGAACTCGAGCGCGCGGTCGAGGTCGCCGACCGTGAGGTTCAGGTGTTGCAGTCCGGCGACGCGCAGGCGCATGAAATCGGACGCTCGCACACGTCCGGGGGCGTTGCAAATGCGCGCTTGGACGAGGTGGCGTCGCCTGGTCGGAGCAGGCAGACTCAGGTTCGGGAGGAACCGTGGCCGAAGAGATTCGCAAGATCCTCGTAGTCGACGACGAGCCCGACCTCGAAAACCTCGTACGCCAGCGCATGCGCCGCGACATCCGAGCCGGCCGCTACGAGTTCACCTTCGCCGGCAACGGGGTCGAAGCCCTGGAGAAGCTGAAGGCGGACCCGACTCTCGAGATGGTGCTTTCCGACATCAACATGCCCCAGATGGACGGGCTGACGCTGCTCGACCAGATCCCCCAGGTCGATCCCAATGTCCGGGCGGTGATCGTTTCGGCCTACGGAGACATGAAGAACATCCGCACGGCCATGAACCGGGGCGCGTTCGATTTCATCACCAAGCCGATCGACTTCGACGACATGAAAGTGACCATCGATCGGACCCTGCGCCACCTCGACCTGATGCGCGACGCCCTGCGCTCGCGCGACCAGCTGGTGGCGGTGCGCAGAGAGATCGGCGTCGCCCACGATATTCAGAAGTCGATTCTGCCCACCGTGTTCCCCTCCAAACCCGGCTACCAGATCTTCGCGGACATGGTGCCCGCCCGCGGAGTCGGGGGCGATTTCTACGACATCGTGCAGCTCGACAGCGGCCGCATCGGCCTGGCGATCGCCGACGTATCCGACAAGGGCGTGCCGGCTTCCCTGTTCATGATGGCCAGCCGCACTCTGCTCAAGGGCGCGGCCATCGGCACGGGCGCTCCGGGCAAAGTTCTGGAAGAGGTCAACGACCTGCTCGAGCAGGAAAACGAAGCGTCCATGTTCGTGACCGTCTTCTATTCGATCTTCGACCCGGAGAGCGGCCAGCTCAGCTACGCCAACGGGGGTCACAATCCCCCGCTGCTGGTCCACGCCGACGGCAGCTCGGAGCTTCTGCCCCAGACCGGGGGAATGGCGCTGGGCGTGATGCCGGAACTGCCCTACAAGGAGGACAGCGTCCATCTCGCCCCCGGCGACGTCGTGGTTTTCTACACCGACGGCGTCACCGAGGCGGAGAACGAAGAATCCGAGGCCTTCGAAGTCGAGCGACTGCAAGCCATCTTCGAAAATCCCCCGGCCAACGCCAAGGAGGCTACCGCGGCCGTCTTCGAGGCGGTCAACGACTTCGCGGGCAGCGCCGACCAGTTCGACGACATCACTTGCCTGGTTCTCCACTACGTGGGGCCGAGCGCATGAGCCGGCGGATCTCCCTGCGCCTCGAATCGCGGCCCGAAGAGCTGAGCCGGATCGAAGCGGCGGTCGAGGACATGGCGGTTTCCGAGGACTGGCCGCAGGACTTCACCTTCCGGATCCAGCTGGCCCTCGAGGAACTGATCGTCAACGTCATCAACTACGGTCACTCGGAGGAGAACCCCGAGGGTCACGAGATCGAAGTCGAGATGCGCTCGGACGAGGAGGCCCTGACCATCGAGATCGTGGACGACGGCCAGCCTTTCGACCCAGTTAACGATGCTCCCAAGCCCGACATCGACGCCGGGATCGAAGACCGTCCCATCGGCGGCCTCGGCGTCTTCCTGGTGCAGAAGATGATGGACGAGATGCGCTATCGGCGGGACGGGGACCGGAACCGCCTGACCCTCGTCAAGCGGAAGGGAGAATGAGAGGACGGGGCTCTGCCTGGACCGGTCGGGCGCTGCTGGCGGGCGCTCTCGCGCTCGGACCGTCCGCCGCCGGCCGCGCCGACGAAATGGGGGTTTCGGAGGACCGGATTCTCTTCGGCCAGTCCGCGGCCTTCAGCGGCCCGACTCAGGAGCTGGGCAAGGACATGCGGCTGGGGATCGAAGCGGCCTTCGCGGAGGCCAACTCGCGCGGAGGCGTCCACGGGCGCAGGCTGGAGCTGGTGAGCCTGGACGACGGCTATGAGCCGGAGAGGGCTATCGCCAACACGCGCCAGCTGATCGAGGAGGAGGATGTCTTCGCGCTGATCGGCGCCGTCGGCACGCCGACCTCGCGCTCGGCCACGCCGATCGCCGCCGCCGCGGAGGTTCCCTACCTCGCGCCTTTCACCGGCGCCGAGTTCCTGCGCGAGGCGCGCTGGCCGAACGTGGTCAACCTGCGCGCCTCTTACTACCAGGAAACCGCGGAGATGATCGCGCGCCTGACCGAGGACCGCGGTATCCAGAGAATCGCCGTGATGTACCAGGACGACTCGTACGGCCGCGCCGGCTACCGCGGCGTGCGGCGAGCCCTTGACCGGCTGGAGATGGAGCCGGTCGCGATCGGCGTCTATCCGCGCAACACCACGGCCGTCAAAGCGAGCCTTCTGGACCTGCGGCGCGGAAATCCACAGGCCGTGATCGTGATCGGCGCCTACCAGCCGGTCGCGGCGTTGATCGCCTGGTCCAGGCACACGGGTTTCGATCCGGTTTTCATGACGGTCTCCTTCGTGGGCAGCAACGCCTTGGCGCGGGAGCTCGGCTCCGGTGGCGCGGGCGTATTCGTCACCCAGGTGGTGCCGTTTCCCACGGCCACCGATCCGCCGGTGGCCGTGGCGTATCGCAGCGCGCTCGCGGTCCGCGCGCCCGAGGCCGTCCCGGGCTTTGTTTCCTTCGAGGGCTATCTGGCCGGGCGCCTGGCGGTCGCCGCGCTCGAACGCTGCGGCCCGGACGTCGACCGGGCGAGCTTTCTCGAAAGCTTGCGCAGCGCCGACGTGATCGACATCGACGGATTCCAGCTCCGCTACGGCGCCGGCGACAACCAGGGCTCCGACGCCGTCTTTCTCACCGTGATCGGCAACGACGGGCGCTACCAGCCGATCCGGAGCATCGAAACCGGCGCGGGATCATGATCGAGCGGCTCAAACGCCTGCTGGCAGAACGTTTCCGCCTCGCGGCCCAACTCTACGTCGGGTTGGGCGGCGGCGTCGCCCTCACCCTTTTCGCCAGCCTGGTCGGCTTGTGGTCCTTCAACCAGGTGGACAATTCCCAGAGCCGGGTGAGCGAGGTCAGCGTCCCGGAGATGGTGGCCGCGTTCTCGGTGGCGCAGCAGAGCGGCACGCTGGTGGATGTGGCCCCGCGGCTGGCGGCGGCCGCGACGCCCGAAGAGTTCGATCGCGCCATGGAAGGTGTCGCCGGGGAGCGGGAGAGATTCGCGCGGCAACTGGCCAGCTTGACCGAGCTGGCTGGAGAGGAGGATCACATCGGGCGCATCCGCGAGCGCGGAACCGCCCTGACCGAGAACATCGATGCGGTAGAGGACTCGGTGGCCATGCGCTTCGCGCTGGCGGAGCAGACCGAAGCGCTGCGCCTCGAGCTGGTCGAGCTGCAGAGCAGGCTCGAGGATCTTCTGCTGCCCGCCATCGACGATCAGCTCTTCTACACGGCCACGGGGTACTGGGCTCTGGGGAAAGCCCCGGCGCCCCAGGCCGAGCATTTCTCGGCAGCGGAGATCAACCGTTACCGCCACCTGGCCCAGCTTCTGTCGGACGCCTATATCGAGTCCCAGCTGCTGGCGAGCACGTTCAGTCTCTCGGACGCCCCCCAGATCGAACCGCTGCGGGAGCGCTTCGAGTCCACCGCCAGTGGAATCGAGCGCAGCCTGCTGGCCCTGGCCGGCAGTGATCTGCACCGCGAACTGGCTCCCGCATTCGATCGCCTGCTGGAGTTGGGACACGGCGAACAGGGCGGGTTCGATCTGCGTACCCGCGAGATTCAGCTGACGGAGCACCAAAGGGAACTGCTGGCTCGCAACCGGGACCTCGCCATCGAACTGGTCGCCGCGGCGGAGGGAGTGGTGAACGCGGCCAACACCAGTACCCAGGAAGCCACCCACGCCTTGTCCCAGACGACCGCCACGGGCCGCAACCTGCTGCTGGGACTGAACCTGTTCGTCATCGTCAGCGCGGTGCTGATCGCCTGGCTCTTCATCGGCCGGTTCCTGTTGCGGCGTCTCGAGCGGCTCTCGGACCGCATGCGCCGGATGGCCGACGGGGACCTGGAAGCCGAAGTGGATATCCATGGACAAGACGAGGTCGCGGACATGGCCGCGGCGCTCGAGGTCTTTCGGCGACACGCTCTGGAGGTCCAGCGCCTGAATCTGGTGGAGAAACTGGCCGAGGAACTGCAGGGGAAAAACGTGGAACTGGAGAAGGTGCTGGAGGACCTGCGCCAGGCCCAGGACCAGATCGTCAAGCGCGAGAAACTGGCCGCGCTGGGCGAGGTCACCGCGGGGGTGGCGCACGAGATCCAGAACCCGCTGAACTTCGTGAAGAACTTCTCGGAGGTCTCGAAGGAGCTGGTGGAGGAGCTGAACGAGATCCTGGAAGAGGTCAGCGGGGAACTCAACGACGAGCAGCGTGACCTGGTCCAGGAAATCCGCGGCGATCTGTCGGGCAATCTCGACCTGATCCGAAAGCACGGAGAGCGCGCCAACCGGATCGTGCACGACATGCTGTCGATGGGGCGCGGAGGCGGCGAACCGCGTGCCACCGACATCAATCTCCTGCTGCAGGAATACGCCCGCCTGGCCTATCACAGCGCGCGGGCGACCGATTCGAACTTCCAGCTCACGATCGAGGAGGATCTCGATCCGGAAGTGGGCGAGCTGGAGGTCATCCCCCAGGACCTGAGTCGGGTCTTCCTGAATCTGGCGAGCAACGCCTGCTACGCCACCGACGAACGGCGCGCCGGCTCGGATTCGGGCTACGTGCCCACGCTGTCTCTGATCACGCGGCGCGGGGAAGACGGAGTCGAGATCCGCGTGCGCGACAACGGCGGCGGCATCCCGCCCGAAATCGTCGAGAAGATCTTTCAGCCCTTCTTCACCACCAAGCCCACGGGGACGGGTACCGGGCTGGGACTCGCGCTCTCGCACGACATCGTGCGACAGCACGGGGGGAGCCTGCGGGTGGAGACCGAGGCGGGCGAGTTCACCGAGATGATCGTCGCGCTGCCCGCGGTAAGTCCGGCCTTCGAGGCCGCGGAAGTCACGGAAGCCGAGCAGTAGGACCCGGGACGGGGCGGCGCCCTCCCGGGAGACGAATTCGCTCAGCCGCGCAGCGCGGCCAGAGCTTCCGCCCGGGAGGCGTGCAGGGCGAGGATCTGATCAAAGCCGCTGGTCTCGAAGACCTCGCGGATCGGTGCCTGAAGCGAGCACAGCGCGAGCTTCGCATCCCGTTTGCGCAGGTCTTTCGCCACCAGCAGGATGACTCGAAGGCCCGCGCTGCTGATGTAGGAGAGATCCTCCAGGTCCAGCAGGACGGCTCCGGCCTCGTCGTCGATCGCGGCGCTGAGTTCGCTCTGGAACTCGCGGGCGTTGAGCGCGTCGATGCGGCCTTCCGGCCTCGCGATCAGGACTTCATTCTCGCGCGCTGTATTCAACGGCACCTTGGCTCCTCCCGCTGTCATCCTGACCCGCTGCGTCATCGCGACTACTGCGCCACCGGCGTCCCCGGCAAAAGGGAGAGAGCATAGCAATGCCGGCCCTCGATCTTCTACCCTAGCACGAGAGCCCGTGCCCTTCGAACGACCGGCTCGCCCGGCATCGGTCCCGCGCCCGCGGGAGTTCTGGTCTCCGCCCGGGCCGAGAGACATCCCGTCGAGGAGCCGATTCAGTGGATTTCGCCGACTACGAGCTGAATGACGAAGTCTACGACGAGATGTTCCTGCCGGACGGCACCCCTCGCGGGCACTGTCTCTCGCTGCACGAGACGCTGCAGCAGCTTTCCGTGGATGAGCTGCGCGGCATCCAGGAGCGGGTCACTCGCTCTTTCTCGAACGAGGGCGTCACGTTCACGGTCTACGGCGACGAAGAAGCCGACGAGCGCATCCTGCCCATCGACTGCCTGCCCCGCGTCCTTCCCGGCGGCGAGTGGCTCCAGCTCGAGAACGGCCTGACCCAGCGGCTCGGAGCGCTGAACCGGTTTCTCGACGACGTCTACGGCGAGGCGCGCATCCTGTCCGACGGAGTCATCCCCCGGGACCTGGTCCACGGCTGCCCCCAGTACCGCGAAGAAATGCGCGGCGTCTCCGTTCCCCACGGGAGCTGGATCTCGATCTGCGGAACCGACCTGGTTCGCACCGGCCAGGGCTTCCAGGTCCTCGAGGACAATCTGCGCGTGCCCTCCGGGGTTTCCTACATGATCGCCAACCGCAAGGCCGTCAAGTCGAGCCTGCGCCGCCTCTATCGGCGCTACCGGGTTCGCGAAGTGGAGCACTACGGGCGACTGCTGCTGGAGACGCTGCGCGAGCTCGCTCCCGCCGGGAATGCCGACCCCTGCATCGCTCTGCTCACTCCCGGGGTCTACAACTCGGCCTTCTACGAGCACATCTTCCTGGCGCGCGAGATCGGCGCGGAGCTGGTGGAGGGCCGGGATCTGCGGGTCGAAGACGGCTTCGTCTACATGCGGACGACCAGCGGCCTTAAGCGAGTCGACGTGATCTACCGCCGGGTCGACGACGACTTTCTCGACCCGACGGTCTTCCGCTCCGACTCCCTGCTGGGCGTGCCCGGGCTGATGCGCGCACACCGGCTCGGCAACGTCGCTCTGGCGAACGCGCCCGGGACGGGCGTCGCCGACGACAAGAGCGTGTACGCCTACGTGCCCGACATGATCCGCTACTACCTGGGCGAAGAGCCGATTCTGGCCAACGTCGAGACCTTCCTGTGCCGGCGTCCGGAGGATCTGGAATACACCCTCGACAACCTGGAAAACCTGGTGGTCAAGCGCGTGGGCGAATCCGGAGGCTACGGCATGCTGGTCGGTCCGCATTCCACGCCGGCGGAACGCGAGCAGAACGCCCGGCAGGTGCGGGCCGACCCGGCCGGATTCGTCTCGCAGCCGGTTCTGGCGCTGTCCCGGTCGCCCTGTCTGATCGAGAATCGGGCCGAGCCGCGCCACGTCGACCTGCGCCCCTTCGCACTCCACGGCCGCCGCACCCGTATCGTGCCGGGCGCGTTCTGCCGCGTCGCCCTGCGCAGGGGAAGCCTGGTGGTGAACTCGAGTCAGGGCGGGGGCGGCAAGGACGTGTGGGTGCTGGAGAACTGAATGCTCTCCCGCAGCGCACAGGGACTCTACTGGATGGGACGCTACCTCGAGCGGGCGGAGCGCCTGTGCCGCCTGCTGCGGCTGCAGGTGGAGACCCTGGTCGATCGGCCGATCCGGGAAATCTACTCCGGCTGGAGCCGGATCTACGCCAGCCTGAACCGGGAGCCTCCCGTGGGAGGTCTGGAACTCGGCGCGAACGACGACTTCACCCTGGCCGACTCCTACACCCTGGCCGACGACCTGACCTTCGAGCGGACCAACCCGGACTCGGTCTGGAGCAGCTTTGCCAAGGGGCGCGAGAACGCCCGCCAGACCCGCCACTGCATCAGCTCCGAGATGTGGACCTGCCTGAACCTGGCCTATCTACGCGTTCAGGAACTGAGCATCGGGGACATCTGGAGGGTCTCGCCGGAGCGTTTCTACGCGGAGATCGTTCGGGACCTGGATACGTTCGCGGGCGTCGCCGAAGCGACCATGTACCGCGGAGAGGGCTGGAACTTCCTGCAGCTCGGTCGCCACATCGAGCGCGTCCAGCTCTCGGTCGCTCTGCTGCTCGCTCAGATCGCCACCGACCGATCGCAGGACGAAGCCTACGGGGCGGACTGGACCAGCCTGCTGCACCTCCATCAGGCCTTCGACGCCTACGGGCGCAGTTACAGCATCGAGGTCCAGCCGGACCGGGTCCTCGACCTGCTCGTCGGCGACCCGCTGCTTCCCGGCTCGCTCTGCCGCTCGCTGGACTCCGTCGCCTCCGAACTCGCGGCCATCCCCCCGGGGCCGGCCTCGGACGCGGAGGCCGCCCTTCAGCGATTGGCCAGCCGGCTGTGTTCCCTGGTCCGCAACGACTGGCCGGACACCGAAGACAGGCAAGAGCTGTTGGAGCAGGTGGGAGAGCAGAGCCGGAACCTGCACCGGGGGGTGAGCGCCGCCTACGTCGACTACGACACCGCCGATACCTCGTAGCGCCGAACTCTCCCGGGCCTCGCCCGCATCGGAGCCGACGGAGCGCTCGCCGGCCTGCGCTCAGCCGGCTTTCTCGACTACGACAGTCACGATGTCGGAGCCGTGATACTGCTGGTGGCGCACCGACGAGGCGAAGTGCCGCAGCAGCCGCAGCGAGATCTATTCCTCGGCCGGGACTCCGACCGGCTCCGCCAACAGCGCCATCCGGTCTTCGAGGTTCTCTCCGCTGCCTCCTGCGATGAACTCCAGCTCGATCTTTCCCGTGTCGCTTCGAGCGATCAGGAGCAGGCGCCGCCCGCCCGCCTGCGGCTCTTCGCCGTCCGTCTCCGATCGCCGGCTCAGCGTCAGCAGGGACTCCTCCGCGGCGGAGCAGAGCCGATCGGCCGCGGCCGCGCTCCAGCCTCGGCGGGAGGCGAGCTCGCGCAGCAGATCCTCGATCGGAGTGAGGGCCGAGACGGCCAGGGCGGTCTCGATTCGCCGCCGGCGCTGGCCGGGCCAATGTATGGCCCCCGTCAGCAGCATCGCGGCCAGCCCCCGGCGGTCATGCCATTGCCCAGCAGGGACCCCCACCAGCCGCCGAGAGACTCGTGGAAGATGGCCTGGTTCTGGAAGCCCACTCCGATCCAGAACGCGACCCCGACCACCGTGGCCTTGCGGTAGTCGACGCCGTCCTGGACGACGATCTTCATCCCCAGGACGAAGAGGATCGCCAGCAGCACGGTCGTGTAGGCCGCCGCCACGGGATTCGGAATCGCGAGCAGCAGCGCGGTCAGCTTGGGCAGGAACGCCAACGCGAAGTAGAAGATCCCGATGCAGACTCCGACCCTGCGCGCGGCGACGCCGGTCAGTTCGATCCCCGAGACTCCCGAGGAATAGGTCGTGTTGGGGACCGTGCTTCCGAGTCCGGAGAGCAGATTGCCCAGACCGTCCGCGGCAACGGCTCCCTGTACGGCCCGGAAGTCCACCGCCCGGGGCCTGCGCCAGGAGATCTTCTGCACGGCCACGGAATCGCCGATCGTCTCGATCGCGCCCACCAGCGTCACGAACACGAACGCCGGCAGCAGGGCCCAGAACTGGGGGGAGAACGACGGATCGAAACCCGGCCAGCCGTGGACGGGGACGCCGAACCAGTCGGCCGCGAGCACCCGCTCGAAATCGTAGATCCCGAACGCGGATGCCGCGATGCAGCCCGCCACCGCCCCGAGCACCGGCGCCCAGAGGCGCCATGCGCCGGTCGCCCTCAACGCGAGCACGACCATCGCCGCCAGCGTCACGGCGGCGCTCGTCGAGGCGGCCGTCGGCGACGTGCCCTCCGGCACCTGCGTCAGCAGGTCGAAGACGATCGGCATCACCGTCACCGGGATCAGCATGATCACCGTGCCGGCCACGCTGGGCGTGATGATCCGTCTCAGCCAGGAGAGGCGTCAGGCGATCGCGAACTGGAAAAGCCACGAGGCGACGATTAGAGTCGCCAGCATGCCCGGCCCGCCCTGCGTCAGGGCGGTGACGCAGACGGCGATGAAGGCGCCGGAGGTTCCCATGAGCAGGATGTAGCCGGCTCCGATGCGGCCGAGCCGGACAACCTGCAGCGCGGTGGTCGTCCCGCTGACGACGAGGGCCGCGAAGACCGCCCAGGACAGATAGGGATCGCCCAGTCCCGCCCCGCGGATGACGATCACCGGCGTCAGCACCAGGCTCGCGACACTGAGCAGGGCGTGCTGGAAGCCGAGGCCGAAGGAAAGCGAGTAGGACGGCTCCTCGCCGGCCTCGTAGCGAAGCTCTGCGTCCCGGCCTGCGGCCGCGGTTGGCATGCGGGGACTGTCCTTCAGCTGGGAACCGAGCATGAGTTATACAGGATCGATCGGAGAGGCTGGGAGGGCTTTGGACGTGCGTGCGGTCGAGATCGTGGGAGAGGGGCGGGAGGCTCGGCTTCGGCTGGGCGAGGCGGCGGATCCGAGGCCGAAGGCGGGAGAGTTGCTGATCGACGTGGTCGCCGCCGGCATCAATCGCGGCGACACATTGCAGCGCCAGGGCCTGTATCCGCCTCCGCCCGGAGCTTCCCCGATCATCGGCCTGGAATGCGCCGGCCGCGTCGCGGAACTCGGCGAGGGCGTCTCGAACTTCGCTTGCGGGGACCGCGTCATGGCGCTCCTGCCCGGCGGCGGCTACGCCGAACGCGCGGTCGCGCATGCGGGCTCCGTGCTGCCCGTGCCGCCCGGCCTGAGCCTGACCGAAGCCGGGGGCATTCCCGAAGTCTTCCTGACCTGCCATCTCACGCTCTTCGACCTGGGGCGTGTGTGGACCGGCGAAACGGTGCTGGTGCACGGCGGCGGGGGAGGGATCGGAACGGCTGCGATCCAGCTCCTGAGCCGCGCGGGAGCGCGGGTGCTGGTCACCGCCGGCAGCGCGGAGAAGTGCGCGAGCTGCCTCGAACTGGGCGCGGAGCGGGCGGTCCGCTACGGCGATGAGTCGTTCGCCGAAGCCGCGCTCGACTGGACGGAGGGGCGCGGCGTGGACGCGATCCTGGACCACGTGGGCGGGGCCTATCTGGAAGACAACATCCGCTGCCTGGCCCGCGGAGGGCGCCTGATCCTGATCGGCGTCATGGCCGGCGCGAGCGGGACGCTCGACCTGGGCCGGATGCTCGGCCGCCACCTGTCGGTCATCGGCTCCACCCTGCGCCCGCGCTCCGTGGTCGAGAAGGCCGCGCTGGTCGAGCGCTTCCGGAAACGCTTCGGAGAAGACCTGTCCGCACGCAGGCTGAGCGCGGTCGTGGACCGAGTCTTCCCGCTGGCGGAGGCGCAGGCGGCCCACGAGCGGATGGAGAAGAGCCTGCATACCGGCAAGATCGTCCTGCAGGTCCGGGAGGAGCGGCCCGGATAGTCCTGCAGAGGGCTCGCGATCACGCCCAGGTCGGGCTGTCAGGTCACGCGGGCGGGCGGCTGGCTTCCGGGACCGCGTTGACTTCCGGCAAGCCCTAGCCGGGCAGATCCCAGCCGAAGCGCCGCTCCCGGATCGCGGCCTGCATCTTCTGCACGTCCCAGTGCCACTTGCTCTCGCCCCAGCCGGTCTCTCCGCCCAGGCTCCAGCGGACGATCGAGGTGGTGGTGTAGGCGTTCACGGAGACGCTGTCGACCTGGGCGATGACTTCGCCGCTCAGGTTCCAGGTCTTGCCGCGCGTATCCTCGAGTTCGTAGTCGATCGCGCGGGTTAGGTAGTTGTGCATCCGGAAGCGTCCGCGGCCGTGCTTGACCGCGACCAGCTCGCGGCCGTCCAGGACGTAGCCGTTGGTGACGATGCCCTGGTCGGGACGGTCATTGCGCGTCTGCACCGAGATCGTCAGCTCGCGGCCGAAGTGGGCGTCGTCGAAATTGCCCATCACGTTGTGCCCGAATTCGCGCCGGGGACTCCAGGAGTGATCGTGGGCCGACGGAAAGTCGACGTCGTAGCTACGGCCGTTGACCGTGACCTTCCCGGTCATGTTGAACGTCTGGTCGATGTGGCCAATCTCGAGCGGGGCGCCGGCGTCCGTGCGGTGAAAGACGGTGTAGCCCGGTCCGGAGCCTTCGCAGCGGATCTCCTGGGTGGCGACCGGGGGCATCAGCGCCTCGGCCACCAGCTCCCAGTGCGTGTCCACCCCGCTGTCGTAGCGGATCCGCCACTCCTGCAGCGGCTTGGTCATCTTGACCTGCAGTCCGTTGCTGAGCCGGTAGTCGTCCAGGTTGCCCTCGTAGGTCAGGTGGACGTCGTCCCGGGCGAACTCCCAGCCCAGGATCCCGCGCGCGGAGCTGCCGCCGAACACGAAGACGTTGGAGCGGGCGACTCCCAGATTGGTGCGGAACATGTTCCACATGTGGCCGCGAAGCGGGATCTCGGGGATCAGGAACGAAAACCAGTTGGTTTCCGCCCAGGTCGACTCCGCGAAGGCGGGCCGGTGGAACTTGGCGTCCTTGGGAGTGATCAGGCTCCCGATCTCGCTCATGCCGTGACTTCCCGCAGACCGGCGCTGGCTTCGACCCCACTCCCGGTCCGCTCCCGGGCCACGAACTCGGCGACGGCGCGCTCGACCGAGGTCCCGCGGAAGAAATCCGGGTTCGAGTCGGTGTAGAAGCGCGCCACGTTGGAAAACGTGAAGTCGCGGAACTGGCTCGGCGTCAGGCCGCCGTTCTCGACGCCTTCGTAGGCCTCCTCGAGCACCTCGGTCATTTCCGGCACGTCCCAGTGCCCGATGTCGGAACTGAACATCGCGCGGATCTCGGCGCCGAACGGGTTGCGGCGGCGGTCGAAGGCCGTCCCGACCATCGGGTCGTCCGCCTCGCAGCCGAAGTAGAAGTGCGGCACGAAGAGCCCGGGGATCTCCTCGGCGCGTCCGATGTCCAGCCCCGCGAAGTCGTCGGCGGGAGCGTCCTGGCCAAAGGTGCCCGGGAAACTCATCTCCCGCCCCGAATCGGCCAGCTCGCCGCCGTACTTGGCCAGCAGTTCGGCAAAGCGCCGCTGGTCGATCCGCGCCGGATCGTAACTCTGGACCGCGCGCAGGTTGCGCTTCTCCCAGCGGGCGACCAGATCGGCGTACAGGCCCACGCCCCAGTGCACGCCGCCTTCCAGCAGCCCGAGGCGAAGCTCCGGAAACCGTCGGGTCACGCCGGCCATGAACAGCGACTTGACAAGCGCCTCGCTGGCCGCGCCGAAGTGACCGATGTGGTTGTACATGTAGTTGGAGATCGAGCGCCGGAAGCCCACGCCCATGCTCCCGGAGTGCGATGCGACCGAGACGCCCAGTTCGGTGCAGCGCCGCCAGAACGGATCGTAGTCATGGGCGCTGTCGATGCCGAAGCTGTCCCACCAGACGTTGTAAGGACTGTCGTCGGGCTCCTCGACCGGCCGCTCGACGAACCCGGAGATCATCACCGCCTTGAGGCCGAGCGGCCCGACCACCCACTCGAGTTCTTCGATGGCCTCTTCCGGGGTGTGCATCGGGACGACGGCGGCCGGCGTGATGCGGTCGCCGAATTCGGCGAAGCTCTGCGCGCTGTAACGGTTCACGGCGCGGCAGGCCGCGCGGCGCCCGCGCTCGTCGCGGATGTTGCCGTAGACCAGCCCCGCGCTGGGATACAGAACCGCGAAGTCGATGCCGAGCTGTTCGAGCCGCTGGTGCAGCAGGCCGGGGAGCGTGGCGGTGGCGAGATCCAGCGTGTTGGCGGCCGGGGCCGCCCACCACGGGGTGCGCACCGCGCGCCGCCGGGCGCGCTGATCGGGACTCATCCCGTCGTAGCCGGCCGTGCCGATCGCGGAGGCCACGTCCATGAAAAGCGCGCCCGGATCGTCGATGCCCTCGGCCGCCATGAAGCGCGCCAGGGCGGGCCTGAATTCGATGAAGTGACCGTCCGCGTCGATCACCGGGTGATCGAGCCGGGCGCGGACTTCCTCGGATGGGGTCGGCCGGCTGGGCTGGGTCATCTCGAATTCCTCCATCGGTCGGGAAGGCGATCAGGACGGCAGGTCGGGCCTGCCGATGAACTCCAGGCAAGTCCCGTCGGGATCCGGAAAGAATACGGCCCACAGCCCTGCGACCGGGATCTCCGGGCCCATCTCGAGCCAGACCGGCGGCGGGCAGTCCACGCCCTGGGTGCGGATCTCCTTGTAGGCGGCGTGCGCGTCCTCGACCAGGAAGGCCATGCGGAAGATCCCCAGGTGATTGGCCGAGGGGTAGGGCGGCCCCGCCGGAGCCGGCTTCTTCCACTCCAGCAGGTCGATCATGAAACTCTCGGCCAGGCCCTTGGGGTAGAGGAACTCCGCCTCCCACTCGACCTCTCCCGGCAGTCCGAAGCCGGCTCCTGGGACGGGACCGGGCCTGGAACCCCCGCGGACCTCCAGGCTCAGAACGCGCCGGTACCACTCCGAGGAGCGCGCGAGGTCCGAGCAGCAGATGTTCACGTGCACCAGCCGGGGGTCGCCTCCCGGGGCCTCGACGAACTCGACCACCGTTCCGTCCGGGTCGCGGCACATCAGTACCCGCGCGTGCAGCCCGTCTTCGGGTCGAATCGGATAAGTGCAGGGAGGGGAGAGGCACTCCACGCCCGCCGCCCGCAGCCGGGCGTAGGTCGCGTCCAGATCCGGCACGCTCAGACAGACCCGCGCGAATCCGAGATGGTTCAGCGCCGGGTAGGGCCGGCCTACGGGCCCGGGCAGCTTCCACTCCAGCAGATCGATCGAGGTGGTGCGGGTCGCGTCCTGCATCATGAAGGCGTCCCACTGCACCTGGGGCAGCCCGAAGCCCGTCCCGTCCTGAGGACTCTCGGGGGCGGTGTGCGCCCGCGCTTCAAGACCGACAAACTCGGAGTAGAAGCGCCTGGAGCGCTCCAGGTCCGAGCAGTTCACGTTGCAGTGCGCGACGCTGAGGATCTCGACCGCCATGCCGGCATTCTAGCCGCGTACCGCTTGGGGCGGGGCGCCCGCCCGGATCAGGAGATCCCGAGTCGGCGGTCGAGCTTCAGCACGCGGATTGCGTTTTCGCGCAGGAACTTCGGCCAGACAGGGTCGCGGAAGGGCTCGTGTTCGCGCATTTCGGTGAACTGGCGCTCCAGCGAGATGCCCGCCGGGAAGTAGCCGCAGTACAGGATCTGGTCGGCCCCGCGCGTATTGGCGTAATTCACGATCTCTTCGGGGTAGTGCTTGGGGGCGAACGCGCTGGTGCAGTAGTGCAGCCCCGGCCACTTGAGCATCAGCTTCATGGCCAGCTTCTCCCACGGCTCGCAGCCGTGGCGCGTGACCAGGGTCAGCTCCGGAAAGTCGTAGCAGACACCGCCCAGGTGCTCGACGTACTGCGGGTAGGTCGGAAAGCGCGGCCCCACTACGCCCGCGTTGAGGAAGACCGGCAGGTCCTCTTCGACGCAGGCGGCGTAGACGGGATACATCTTGGGGTCGTTGATCGGCACCTGCGGGAACTGCCCGCAGGGAAAGACGCCCACGCTCACGATGTCGTGCTCCGCCTTCGCCTGCCGGATGGCCCGCACGCAGCCCATGGCGCCGTCTCCTCGTGCCGCTCCTCTAACGCATCCTCCAAGCGCTTGTCCACGCGGCTTGACGCCCGCCCCCCCGCTCCCGTCAGAATCGCGCGGGAGGTGACCCCGTGGTCCCGAGCCTGGACGCACTCGCCGACGAGCAGGCCATCCGCGACGTGCTGGCGCGCTACTGGCGCGGGATCGACCGGGCGGACTCCGAGCTGGTGCGCGGCGCCTACCATCCGGGAGCCTACGACGACCATGGATACTACCAGGGACCCGTCGAGGGCTTCGTCGAAACGCTGCCCACTCAGGTCTGGCCGAACTTCGAGCGCACGCAGCACTTCAGCGGGCACATCGCGGTCGAACTCCTGGGCGACGGAGCCGCGCGCAGCGAGGCGTACGCCGAGGCGCACCACATCGTCCGCAACCCCGACGGTTCCAGCCGCGACCTGGTGTACGGGCTGCGCTACGTGGACCGCTTCGAGCGCCGCGACGGTGAGTGGCGCATCGCGCACCGCGTCTGCGTCTGGGACTGGCACCGCATCGACGACGCCGATCGCGTCGAACTGCCCGAGGCCAGTATCAGGGGCGCGCTCGATCCCAGCGATCCGGTGTACTCCCACCCCGCCCCCAGCGGCCCCCCCCAGGGCCCGGGCCCGCAGGACGCCCCGCCGGCCAGCGCGGCGCGCGGGGCCTCGACCGGGGCGATGCGGAGCGCGTGCGCTCGGCCCACCACCCGGGGGCGCGCGTGGACTGCGGCGCCTACCGGGGAGACATCGAAGGCTTCTGCGAGTGGCTCGGAGAGTCGCTCTCCGGTCGCGCGAGCTGCACTTTCCACAAGCTGGGCAACGTCCTGATCACGGTCGACGGCGAACGCGCCTACGGAGAGACCTACGCGATCGTGCACCGCGTCGGAGGAGAAGCCTCCGCGCCCCAGGACCTGATCCTGGGCCTGCGCTACCTGGACCGCTTCGAATGCCGCGGCGGCGAGTGGCGGATCGCGGAGCGTCAGGTGAGCTACGAGTGGGAGCGCCGGATCCCTCTCGGACCGCAGCAACTGGCAGAGGGTTATCGGCGCGGCCGGCGCGACGGCGGCGACCCAGTGCAGAGCTGGAAGGCGCCCGTCGTCCGCTCCGAGCAGGAAGCCCTGGCGAGGCTGGTCGACCGCTCGGCGATCTACGCTCAGCTCGTGGGTTACTGCCGCGGCGTGGACCGCTGCGACGAGGCTCTGGTGCGCTCGGCCTACCACACCGATGCCTACGACGACCACGGCGCATACCGGGGAGGCGTCGACGGTTTCATCGGCTTCGTCCAGCGCGACGTGCAGGCGCGCTTCCGCTGCACCATGCACAAGCTCGGCCACGCACTGATCGAGGTCGACGGCGACGTCGCCCGAAGCGAGACCTACGCGATCGGCCACCACGTCCGGGCGCAGGAAGGCCGCGACGTCGATGACTACGTCATGGGCATCCGCTACCTGGATCGCTTCGAGCGCCGCGCGGGCGAGTGGCGCATCGCGGAGCGTGAACTCCGCTTCGAGTGGCAGCGCCTCGACCCGCTGCGCGCGCTCGATCCGAACTGGACCCTCGGCCGCCACGACCCGAGCGACCCGGTCTACGAATAGGCTCTTTGCGCGACTCCCGAAGGGGAGCGAGGGTTCAGCGCCCGGCGTTCCGCCGGTCCAGGAACCAGATGGCGCCGAAAACCGGCAGCAGCAGCAGGGGGACGTAGGCCACCGCCTGAAAGGATTCGACCGAGGCGTAGCGGATCACTTCCCGCATGGCCTCCGGGGAGAGTGTGGCCAGGTTTTCGACTCCGCCGGCGGCCCGGGCCTTGGCGCCGTCGAAGATCGCGCCCATCCGCGGCAGGACGAACTGGATGGACATGCCGCCGGCGAAGCCCATCAGTCCCAACGCCAGCGCCCCACCCCGGGGAAAGCGCTCGGAGACGATGCCCAGCATAGTCGGCCACAGGTAACAGACGCCGATCCCCCAGACCGTTGCCGCGCCGAACGCCAGCGCGGGCGAGTCGGCCAGGCTCAGCAGATACAGACCGATCCCCGCCGCCAGACAGGAGACGAACATCAACCCCATCGAGGAGATGCGGTTGACGATCGGCCCGGCGAAGTGCCGCATCACGAACATCAACCCGCTCACGTAGACGAGCAGCAGAATGCCCTGCATGCCGACGATATTGGAGAGCGAGATACCGACCCACTGACCCGGCGCCAGCTCCGCCGCCGCGGTGAAATACATGCAGACCCAGAAGACCCAGAACAGCGGCCGCCTGAGCATCTCCCCGAACATCTCGCGGTAACTCACTCCCGACGCCACGCGCTCGGTCACCGGAAACGCCGAGGAGGCGACCCGCCAGGCCAGGACGAGGGCCGGCAGCAGGAGAACGACCATGTTCAGTTCCCAGGGCAGGCTCGCGCTGGTGATGGCCACCCCCAGCAGTCCGCCGACCACGATGCCCCCGGGCCACCAGGCGTGCAGGATGTTCAGCCGGTGGGTCTTCTCTTCCGGGTACAGCGCGGCGATCATCGGGTTGGAGGCCGCCTCCACGGCTCCCCAGCCGAGCCCGGTCAGCAAAAGACTGACCAGCACGATCGTCTGGACCGAATCGCCCACCGGCAGGCTGGCGCCGGCCAGCAGGCCCAGGCTGCCCAGCACGTAGCTCAGCGCCGCGAACAGCAGCATTCGCTTCAGGCCGACCCAATCCACCAGGGCACTGCCGAAGAGCAGCGTCAACGCGAAGCCGGTAAAGGTGACGCCCAGCGCCTGCCCCAGCATCGACGCCGAATTCGCCAGGTCGATCCTGTCGTAGATGTCCGCCTGTAGATTGGGAGCGATATTGGCTCGAATCGCGAACCCCAGGCCGATCATGAAGATCGACAGGTTGCCGATGGAGTACAGCCGGCGGCGGTCGAACTTCGGTGAGCTCATGGGATGTACCTCTTGGATCGCCATGCGGGGATGTTTCAGCCCAGCAGGTCCTTGAGGAAGCGGCAGCCATCGCGGGCCAGCGCGTCCTGGCTGTCTGCCAGCGGGCGCCAGATCGCCGCCGCCGCAGCGATCTCCTCGCAGGCCGGCGTGAAGGATTCGATGATGCAGTCCCCGACGAAATCGATATCGCGAAGCCCGCGAGCCACCTCGTCCCAGTGCACCTGCCCTCGGCCGGGGGTCCCGCGGTCGCTCTCGCTGGCATCCACGTAGACCAGGTCGTCCCCCGCCAGGACGATCGCGTCGTAGACGCTCTTCTCCTCGATGTGCATGTGAAACGTATCGAGGTGGATGCGGACCGAGGGCAGATCGATATCGCGCACCAGGCACTTGACCTGCTCGGCGGTATTGACGAGGTCGGTTTCGAAGCGGTTGAGCGGCTCGAGCGCCAGGGTGACCCCGTGATCGCCGGCCCTTTTCCCCGCTTCCGTCAGGCCGGCCACCGCCAGATTCCACTCCCGCTCGCGCTGCTCGTCCGGGATCCGGCGCCGTTTGCCCACCGAGGAATAGGCCGGACCGACGAGCCGGGTGACCCCGAGCCGTTCGCAGATCTCCAGCAGCCGCTGGATGTAGGTCAGACTTTCCCGCCGGCAGGCCGGCTCTTCGTGAGTGAGATCGCGAGTCGGTCCGAAGACCCCCGTGACGTGCAGGCGCAGGGGATGCTCTTCCAGCGCGCCGCGCATGGCGGCGACATCGATCAGATCCGGGTCCTCCACCGGCATGGTGAAGGCATCGAACCCCATCGCTGCCGCCTTGCCCAGCAGCGCTACGGCATCTCGGTCGAATGGGGATGTCCACACCCATGCGTTGACGCCGACCCCGATCGATCTGCTTGATTCCACCACGGCTCCGAAGAAGGTCCCCCACCCGATCGAGACTCGAAATCGGGATTCCGACCCAGCCGGTGGCGCCCGCAGGGGCGGACCCGGGCGCCCCGGCTTTCCGTGTTCTAGATCGCGGCGCCCCTCAGCTCAGGTTGTAAAGGCGCATGGCGTTGGCGCCGGCGACGTTGCGCTGGGCGTCGGGCGGCAGCTTGGCGATGTTCTCGCGCAGCTCGTCCACCACTCCCGGCAGCTTGGCGTCGGGGTGCGGGTAGTCCGAGGCCCAGATGACGCGCTCGGAGCCGAGCACTTCGACGGTCGGGCAGAGCATCTTCTCGTCGGCGTCGAAAGAGATGTAGCAGTTGTTCACGAAGCGCTCGCTGGGCAGCATCTTCTGCCACGGGACCTGCGATCCCCAGATCTGGCTGTGGTGGTCGAGCCGCTCCAGCCAGGTCCAGATCCAGCCCCCGCCGCCCTCCAGGAAGATGACCTGCAGGTCGGGGAAGCGATCCAGGATTCCGGCGGCGCAGAACCAGGACACGCAGCACATCAGGTCGATCGGGTTGGAGACCGCCTGCGTGAAGTAGATGTCGCCGAAGTCCTTGATGTTCAGGTCGCGGCAGGCGCCCGGCATGTCCGGATCCAGGAACACGTGCAGTCCCACCGGCACTCCCAGCGCCTGGCACTCCGCCCAGAAGGCGTCGTAGGCGGGGTCGTCGAAGCGTCTGTTTCCGATGTACGGGTTGGGCCGGATGAACACGCCCTTGAAGTCGAGTTCGGTCACCGCCCGGCGCAGCTCGATCACGGACGCATGCACGTCCTGCAGCGGCACCGCCGCGATCCCGTGCAGGCGCTGCGGAGCGGCCTTGACGTAGTCGGCCAGCCAGTTGTTGTAGGCGCGGCAGCGCGCCGCGGCGAAGCCCGGGTCGGCGACGTAACCCAGCATGGTCGTCGGGTAGAGGATCGCGACGTCGATGCCGTCGTTGTCCATGTCCTTGAGGCGCGCGTGCGGGTCCCAGGCTCCGGGGTTGCCCTGGCGGAAGGGGATCTGCCAGTGGTCGTCCCAGGTGCGGCCGGCAATCGTGGCCGCGGCCGGGGTGCGGATCATGGTGGTTCCCGTCCGGGGCTGGCTGGTGTCGCCGGCGTGCGCGTTGGGCGCCCGGATCACCCAGTCGTGCCCGTCCGAGAGCTGGACGCAGGTTCCGACGTGGTCGCGGTACTCGGGCTCGATGTACTCGGGCCAGATCCAGGGCGGTTCGACCACGTGTCCGTCAGCATCGACGATGGGCGCCCCGGCAAGCGCGTCTTCGGCCATGGATCCGCTCCCTCGCAGCTGAGTTCGACCCGCATTCTAGCCCGCCGTTGTAGGCTTGCGGGCGAACGGCCCGGGACGGGGGCCGTGCGGGAGGAGGCGGAGGATGTCGCGCGTCACCGGTGCCCGGATCCTGGCCGAGGCGCTGCAGCGCGAGGGCGTACAGGTGGTCTTCCATCTGACGGGAGCGCCGAACATCGAACTGACGGCGCACTGCGAACGCCTGGGAATGCGCCTGTACACGGTGCGCCACGAACAGGCGGCGGCCGCGGCGGCCAAGGGCTACGCGCGCGTCAGCGGACGGCCGGGCGTGTGCCTAGCCCCGGCGGGCCCCGCGGTCGCGAACATGCTGCCGGGGATCGCCGACGCTTTCCACGAGCAGGTTCCCCTGATCGCTCTGGGGGGCTCCTCGCCGCTGAATCAGCGCGGCCACGGGGCGTTTCAGGAGATGGACCAGGTCGCGCTGGTGGCGCCGGCCGCCAAGGCGACTTTCCAGGCGACTCGGCCCGAGCAGCTCCCCCGGCTGCTCCGCGACTCCTTCCGCGTGGCCAGCGCGGTCGCGCCCGGTCCCGCCTACCTGGACCTGCCGGGCGACGTTCTGGCCGGAAAGCTCGATGCCGACCGGGTCCAGCACCCGCCCCGGCCCGCGCCGCCGTCCCCCCCCCCCCCCCCCACCCCCCGAGCGCCGGGCGGGGGCGCGGCGGCCGCTGGTGGTCACGGGCAGCGGCATCCTGTGGGCGGGCGCCGGAGAAGCGCTGCGCGCCTTCATCGACGCCACCGGCATCCCGTTCTTCACCACCCCGCAGGGCCGGGGAGCGGTTCCCGAGGACCACCCGCGTTCGTTCCCCGCGGCGCGCACGCTGGCTTTCCGCGAGGCCGACGTAGTGCTGGCCGTCGGCACGCGGGCCAACTTCATCGTTTCCTATTTCATGCCGCCCCGCTGGTCTCCCGACCTGGAGCTGCTGGCCGTGAATCTGGACGAATCGGAGCTGGGCAGCAGCCGTCCGCCGGCGGTCGGGATGCTCGCGGATGCGCGCGCGGCGCTCGAGCAGCTCGCCGAGGCGGCGCGCGGGCGCTTCGACGCGGGCTCCGAGACCCCCTGGATCGAGCGCCTGCGCCGCAAGACCGCCGAGAGCGACGAACGCCAGCGCGAGGCGATGCAATCGGGCGCGTGCCCGATCCATCCATTGCGCCTGATGGCCGAGATCCGCGCCTGGCTGGACCGCGACGCCGTGCTGGTCGAAGACGGCCACGACACGCTCGGTTTCTGCCGCCACACCCTTCACACCCACGTGCTCGGCCACCGCATGAATCCGGGCGTGCTGGGTAACGTGGGCGTCGGCGTGCCGGTGGCGCTGGGCGCCAAGGCCGCCAGGCCCGACACGCAGGTGGTGCTGGTCAGCGGCGACAGCGCGTTCGGCTGGAACGGCATGGAGATGGCTTCCTGCTGTCTGCAGGACCTGCCGATCGTGGTGGTGGTGCTCAACAACGCCGGCATCACCGCGCGCAGCCGCGAGGCTCCCATGATGCCCGGCCAGGATCTCGGGCACGTGGACTACCAGAGGGTCTGCGAGGCGTTCGGGGGCCACGGAGAGCGGGTCGAGGATCCAGCGGAGATCCGGCCCGCGCTCGAGCGGGCCATGGCGTCGGGCCGGCCCGCCGTGGTCAACGTGATCGTCGACCCGTTCGTGCCCTCGGCCACGCACGTCGGCTTCGCCGGCGTGATGTCGGAGTCCTACAGCCGCTGAGCCGGGGCCTGGGATCTTCCCGAGCGCGCCGCGTCAGGAGGGGTCGATTCGGTACACCCGCGACGCCGTGCCGCGCAGCAGGGCGTCCTTTTCGTCCTCGGAGAAATCGGCGGCCAGCTTCTTGAAGGCGTTCCACAGCACCGTGTAGGAGATCGCCAGCTTGTCGACCGGGAAGTTGCTCTCGAACATGCAGCGCTCGGGGCCGAAAACCTCGATCGCGTGCAGGTAGTAGCCGCGCTGGGCGGAGAGCAGGTCGTCAGAGCTGGGCGGGAGATCCCGCTCCTCGAAGCCGAAACCGTTCCAGGGCATGGCCATCCCACCCAGCTTCATCACCACGTTCGGGCAGCCGGCGATCTCGGACACATCGCGCTTCCAGGCCTCGAAGATTTCCTCGCGCCGGCCCGCGTAGGGACCGACCCCGAGCGGGCAGGAGAGGTGATCCAGCACGATCGTGGTCTCTGGGAAGTCACGCGCCAGCCGCGCCAGCGCGAGCGTCTGGGTATGGTAGTGGTAGGCGTCGAACGTCAGGCCCAGGGGGGCGAGCTGCGCGAAGCCTTCGCGGAATCTCGGATCGGCGTACAGATCCGCGTCCGTGGCTCCGCCGGCCCGGTGCACTGCGAGGCTGGCGTCCCAGGCGGCCGAGTGCCGGATGCCCCGGAAAAGCCCGCTCGCCTGCAGGTGCGCTTCCAGGACCTCGCGCGCCGCGGCTCCGCGCAGCAGGTCGGCGTGGCCGACGATCGCGCGCACGCACGCCGCGCCGGGCCCGCCGCGGGCCGACTCGGCCGCGATCGGCACCACGAACTCGGTCTCGCCGACGGGTGCGAACCCCTCCGGGGCACCCCTCCGGTAGCCCATCCCGCACTCGATGAAGACCGTGCTCTCGACCCGGTGACCGCTGCCGGTGTCGGCCCAGAGGTCGTCGAGCATGTAGTCCCCGAACATCTCCAGTCCCAGGAAGAAGTGGTGGTGGGGATCGACGATGGGTCGCTCGGGCTCCACGATCTTCTCGCGCACGAGCCCCAGCCAGTCCTCTCGAATCTGCATCGGCACGGCCTCCTGTCTCGCTGGCCCAGTGTAGACGCGTGCCGGACGGGTTGCAGTCGGCCGTGGCGGTCCGCCCGAACTCAGGGATGGGGCCGGACGCGCTGGTCGAGCTGGACGACGTTGCCGTCGGGGTCGCGCAGGAAGGCGGAGCGGACCACGCCGCCCGAAGGCTCTCCGTAGGCGAGGGTGTCCCCGTTCACGGGACGGACGACCACCGGGTGGCCGGCCTGCTCGGCGCGGACGGCGATCGCGTCGGCGTCGTCGACCCAGAAGCCGAAATGATGCACGCCGACCTGGAACAGGCCGGCGGGCTCGCCGAAGGGTTCTCGCGAGAGCTGCTGGTCGAGCACGATGAAGGTCTCGTGCGGGCCTTCCCGCCAGCGCAGATAGACGCCGCGGCGCTTGAGCGGCGGGGCGTCGCCGAGCGCGGGCAGCTCTTCTTCGGCATCGAGAGAGACGTGCATGCCCAGCACGTCGCGGTAGAAGTCCAGGGACTTCTGCATGTCGCGGACTCCGATGGCGATGTGCGATGCGGCCTGGATCGGCATGGGCGGACCTCCCGGAACGTGCCCATCCTAGAGGATCTGCAGGCGGGCGGGGCCGCGCGCTATGCTGCGCGCCGGATTCCGGAGTCGCACCCGGAGCGGAGGAGCGGAGGAGCGGATGAGCGATCGCAGCTTTGCCGGACGGACGGCCATCGTCGGCATCGCGACCAGCGACTTCCGCGCGCTCTACGGCCGCGATCCGGAGCGTACGCGGGAAGAACTGGCGACCCACGCGATCCGCGGCGCGCTCGAGGACGCCGGTCTCGAAAAGAGCCGGATCGACGGCCTGGTCACCGGCGGAACCTCCCACTACGAGCCGATCGCCTACCGGGCAGGCCTGACGGACGTGCGCTTCGTGGCCGACTATCCCTCGGCCGGCCGCATGTGCGCGGTTGCGCTGATGCACGCGGCCATGGCGGTCGAGCACAGTCTGGCCAACTACGTGGTGCTGTTCAACTCGGTCTGCTTCCGTTCGCAGCAGAACCGCTTCGGCTACAGCTCGGGCTCGACCGGTCTGATGTACGAGTCGGTCTACGGAATGGCGTCGCCCGGCGCCCAATACTCGATGGCGTTCACGCGCTACCAGCACCTCTACGGCGGCAGCGAGGCGCAGCTGGGGGCGTTCGCGCTGGCCTTCCGCAAGCACGCGCGGCTCAACCCGGTCGCGATCATGCAGGACGAGCTGACGCTCGACGACTACCTGGCCGCGCGCTACATCGCGCGGCCCCTGCGTCTTTTCGACTACTGCCTGGTCAACGACGGCGCGGTGGCGTACATCGTGACCAGCGCGGAGCGGGCGCGGGACCTGCGGCACAAGCCGGTGCTGATCGGAGGCACCGCCGAGCGCGCCAATTTCCGCGAGTGGTACGTCGACCTGGAGTTCTGGGCCGACGCCTGCGGCTCGATGAAGCGCGACCTGCTGGATCCGCTGGGCGTGACGACCGCCGACATCGACTGCCTGCAGGTCTACGACAACTTCAGCCCGTCCGTGCTCTGGGGGCTGGAGGGCTTCGGGTTCGCGCCGCGCGGCGAGGGGCTCGACTGGATTCAGGACGGGCGCATCGAGCTGGGCGGCGAACTGCCCGTCAACACCAGCGGCGGCCTCATCAGCGAGGCCTACCTGCAGGGCTGGAACCAGCACGCCGAGGCCGTACGGCAGCTTCGGGGCGAGGCCGGCGCGCGCCAGGTGCCCGACTGCAAGCGCGTGCTGTACTGGTGCCTGTCCGCGCTTCCCAACGCGTCGCTGCTGTACGCGGACGACTGAGGAATCGAGCTTGGCCTACGACAAGCCGCTGCCGGTCCCTACGCGCGAAGACCGACCGTTCTGGGAAGCGGCCCGGGAGCACCGCTTCGTGCTGCCGCGCTGTCGCGAGTGCGGGCACGTCTGGTTTCCGCCCTACGAATCCTGCCAGCGCTGTCTGTCCTTCGAGCGGGAGTGGTTCGAGGCCAGCGAGCGGGGCGTCGTCTGGGGCTACACCCTCATGCAGCAGCCCTACGTCCCGGGCTACCGCGACGAGCTGCCCTACAACGTCGTGCTGGTGGAGCTCGAGGAGGGCCCGATGGTCTACAGCAATCTGGTGGGAGTCCCCGACGACGAGATCCGGCCGGGTCTGGCGGTCGAAGCGGTCTTCGAGGACGTGACCGAGGAGTTCACGCTGATCCGCTTCCGCCGGGCGGAAGAGCCCAGCGGGCGCGATCGAACCTGAGGCCCCGCCGGAATCCGGTAAGAGCGCTACCGGGACCGCTCTAAGCACCCGCTGCGGCGGGAGCGAACGCGCTGCAGACGTCCTCCCAGGAGCCTCGCGCCCGCAGCAGGATCTCCACCATTTCGCGGATCGCCCCGCGCCCGCCGCGACACGAGAGCACCCGGTCCACGGCCGCGCGAACCGGCTCGACGGCGTCGCCCGGGGAGAAGCTCAGCCCACAGCGGGCCAGGATCGCCAGATCGGGCAGGTCGTCGCCGGCGAAGGCGACCTGTTCCGGGCGGACGGCGTGCTCCTCTAGAAAGGCGTCGAAGGCCCGGCCCTTGTCCGCCGCACCGCCGACGAAGGCGTCGAGCCCGAGTTCGCGCGCCCGGCGCTCGGCGGGGATCGAGGCGCGTCCGGAAAGCAGGCCGACCCGGAGGCCGGCTCGCTGCGCGAGCTGGAAGCCGAGTCCGTCGCGCGCGTCGAAGCGCAGCAGGCGGTGCCCGCGGTCGTCGTAGTACAGGCCGCCGTCAGTGAGGACGCCGTCTACGTCGCAAAGCAGCCATTCGAGTTCCAGTGCGCGCCGCAGGAACTCTTCCGCCTCTCCCACCTCAGTCCGGCTCCGCGAGCAAGCGGTGCAGCCGGCGCAGCTGCCGGACGAGCCCGAAGGCGCGCTCCGGGGGGAGTTGGGTCGTGCCGTCGGACAGCGCGCGGGAGGGGTCGGGATGCACTTCCATGTACACCCCGTCGGCCCCGGCCGAGACCGCCGCCCGCGCCAGCGGCTCCGCGAACTGGCGGGCGCCGCCGGACTGCGGACCGCCGCCGGGCCGCTGGACCGAGTGGGTCACGTCGTAGATCACCGGCAGTCCCAGCGACTGCAGGATCGAAAACGAGCGCATGTCCACCACCAGATCGTGGTAGCCAAAGGTGCTGCCGCGCTCCGTGACGACCACCCGCGGGTTTCCGCTGCGCTGCGCCTTCTCGGCGGCGCGCGCCATGTCCTCGGGGGCCATGAACTGGCCTTTCTTGAGGTTGACCGTGCGGCCGGTCTCGGCCGCGGCCACCACCAGGTCGGTCTGTCGGCACAGGAATCCGGGCACCTGGAGCACGTCGCAGACCTCGGCGGCCCGCTCGCACTGCCACGGCTCGTGCACGTCGGTCAGGATCGGAAGGCCGCTGTCCTGCTTGACCGCCTCCAGGATGTGCAGGCCCTTCTCGAGCCCGACCCCCCGGAAGCTGTCGAAGGAGCTGCGGTTGGCCTTGTCGAACGATGCCTTGAAGACCACTCCGCCGTCGCTCTCGCGCGCCAGCTCGGCCAGGGCGCGGGCCATCGCGAGCGTGGTCTGCTCGCTCTCGATGGCACAGGGACCGGCGATCAGGGGCAGCGTTTGGCTGCCCAGGCTCACCCCCGGAGCCAGATCCCAGCTCGCTCGACCGTCCCCGCGGCGCGCGTCATCCATTCCGTCAGCAGTCTGGTTTCCCACCCGGGCCTGTGGAAGCGCAAGACAGTTCGTCGGAAATCGATGCGCCCGCCACCATTCGACGAGGCCTCGTACTCGGGATCGTAACGCGGCCCCCGGGACAGCGCCGGGTCTAGCCCAGGTGCGCGCGGAGGAACGACTTCAATTCGCTCCAGGAATCGGCCGCCGCGGACTCGTGGTAGGAGTCGCGCTCGTCGCAGAAGAATCCGTGATCCGCGCCCGGGTAGACCTTCAGATCGTGCCCGATTCCCAGCTCTCCGAGCCGGGCGCCGATCTGCTCGACCTGATCCAGCGGGATGTAGTCGTCCTTCTCGCCGAAGAAGAGGTACAGGGGGCAGCGGATGGCGGACGCCGCGTCGAGATGGGCGACGATTCCCCCGCCGTAGAACGGAGCCGAGCAGGCGATGCGCCCGGGCAGGGCGCAGGCGCTGAGGAAGCTCAGCCGGCCGCCCATGCAAAAGCCGGTCACCCCGACCCGATCGGTCGTATCCTCCCGCGAATCCAGGTAGTCCAGCGCCGCTTGCATGTCCGAGACGAACGACTCGTCGTCCAGTCTGGACATGGCGCCGATCGCGCCTTCCATGTCGTCGTAGCCGAAGGCGCTTTTCTCGGGCAGCAGCCGGTAGTAGAGGTCCGGGGCGATCGCGACGTAGCCCTCGGCCGCGATGCGCTCGGCGACGCGCTCGATGTTTCCGACCAGGCCGAAGGCCTCGACCAGCACCACCACGGCCGGATGGCGGCCGGTGTCCGGCGCGGCCGCGTACGCCGGCATGCGGCCGTCGGGAGTGGGGATCTCGATGCGCGAACTCGAAACGGACATGACGGACCTCCGGGCGTGGGCTGGGCGGATTATGCACTTCCGGCGGCCGCCCGGGTGAGCGCTCCCCGCCCGCTTGACGCCCGCCGCGGCCGGGGGTTTCATGGGCCGTCACCCGCCCGGAGCGCCGCCGGCGCATGGAACGCGCCCGCCGAAACCCGCTCGGGGTTCAGATCCAATCGACGGACCCGCACATGACCAGCCTCTACGACGTCATCCGCAGCCACGCCGACTCTGTCCCGGACAAGCTCGCGATCATCTCGGAACTCGACGGCGAGCGCAGCTACTCGCAGCTCGCCGAGCGCGGCGCCCAACTCGGCCACGCGCTGGCGGGCGAGTTGGGGCTGGGGGTGGGCGAGCGCGTCTGCGTCTGGATGGTGAACCGGCCGGAGTGGGTCGATGCCTCGGTGGCCTGCGCCGCCGCCGGCCTGCCCACCGTCCCGACCAACCCCGAGTGGACCGACGGCGAGTTGGAGTTCGTGCTGCGTCACTCGCGCAGCCGCGCGGTCGTCTGCGACACCAGCCTGGCGGAACGGGCGCTGCAGCTCCGCGGGCGGATCGAGGGGCTGGATCACGTCATCGTGGTGGGCGAAGACGTTCCGAAGGAGGCGCGGTCGATCGAGGCGCTGATCGAGCAGGCTCCCGCGGACGCGGGCGGGCGCCTGCCCGAGATTCCCGATTTCGTACCGGGGCAGCTCATGTACACCTCGGGAACCACGACCGGCCGCCCGAAGGCCGTGCAGATGGCGCGCGAGATGCTGCTGACCTCGGTGGACTACGAGGAAATGTTCGGCTGCGGCGCGTCGGACCGCTCGCTCTTCGTGACCCCGCTGTTCCACGGAAACGGCTCCGGCGGCCTCACCTGCACGCTCCGCTACGGCGGCTCGGCCGTGTTCCAGCGCCGCTTCTCCGCGTCGTCTTTCTGGAATCTGGTCGACCGCACGCGGCCGAGCCTGCTGTTCACCCTGGCGCCGATCGTGAACATCCTGCTGGGACTGCCCCCTTCGCCGTTCGACCGCCAGCACGGCATGCGCCTGTTCGTGGCCCTGGGCTCGGGTCCCAACGCCGAAGTCATGGAAGAGCGCTACGGCGTGCCAGTGATCGACTGGTACGGGATGTCCGAGGCGGGCTCGGGGACCTACACCCGCCTGGACGAGGAGCGCCGGCCCGGTTCCGCCGGCCGGCCCTTCGAAGGCTCCGCCATGGCGATCCTGCGCGAGGACGGTTCGCGCTGCGAGACGGGCGAGACGGGCGAAGTCTGCTTCCACGCCGAGTCGATCGGCTTTGACGGCTACGTGGAGGACCGGGAAGCCACCGATCTGGCTCTGACCGACGGGTACTTCCACACTGGCGACCTCGGCTACTTCGACCGGGACGGATATTTCTTCTTCGTCGACCGCATCAAGGACATCGTGCGTCGCGGCGGCGAGAACATCTCCAGCCTGGAAGTCGAGTCGTATCTCCGCTCGCATCCCAAGGTGGCCGACATCGCGATCGTGGGAAAGCCCGACCCGGTGCTGGGAGAGCGGCTGGTCGCGTTCGTGGCACCGACCCAGGGCACGCAGGGCCCCAGCGCCGCGGATCTGGCCGAGTTCGCCGCCGGCGGGCTGGCGCAGTTCAAGATCCCCGAGGAAGTGCACGCCGTCGACGAGCTGCCGCGCACGCCCACCGGCAAAATCCAGAAGTTCAAGCTGCGCGAACTCCTCTAGTCCGGGCGGGGCGCGTCCGAGGACTCGCCCAGGGGAATCCCGCGCGTCTCCGGAATCACCCAGATCAGCGCGGGCAGGGCGATCAGGTTGGTGACGGCCAGGATCGAGACCGCTTCGGAGGTGCTGCCCAGCCGCGCGGCCAGCGCGCCGACGGCGGCGGGGGCCAGCACCATCCCCCAGCGCCCCAGCAGGTTGTGGGTCAGCCCGCTCGCGCTCGCCCGCAGCTCGGTGGAGAAGAGCTCCACCGTCAGGGTATGGGCGATCGACCAGACTCCCTGAAGCATCTGCAGGGCGATCCAGCACCCCCCGACGACCCAGTCGGACGTCGCCTGGTAACACGCGATCGCGGCGGCGGCCCCCACCAGGACGAAGCTCGCGGCGGCGCCGCGGCGGCCCACGCGGTCCATCATCCATCCGGCGAGCACATGGCCCAGGAAGCCGAAGGGCAGGGCGAGCGGCATCAGGATCCGCAGGGAGTCGGCCGTCCAGCCGCGTTCGTTGAACACGTAGTAGGTGAAGAAGAACCCCGTGCTGGCGGCCCAGAAGTTGAGCGCGAACCAGATCGAGGTCATGGCCAGAAAACGCGTGCGGTGACGCGGTTGCCACAGCCGGAGCAGCTCGGAGAGCAGTCTTCGCCTCGTTCCCCTGGCCGCGCTGCGAACGAACAGGGGAGGCTCCCGGACCCGCCACCAGATCAGGGGCCACAGCAGCAAGGGGGCGGCGCCCAGCCCGAACAGACCGCGCCAGCCCAGCCGGCTGCGCTCGAAGAGGGGCAGGAAGAGCGCCGGCGCCACCGCCCCGACGTTGGCGAAGGCGCTGAGCAGCCCGTTCGCCCGGCCGCGGCGGGCCGCGGGAAGCTCCTCGCCCAGGATCACGTAGGCCAGTGCGAGCTGCGTCACCATCAGCAGGCGCGCCCCGAACTGCAGCGTCTGAAATTGCCCCAGACTGGCGGAGAATGCCGTCGCCAGCGTGAGCAGGGCGTAGCCGCCCAGGGAGATCAGCAGCATCGGCCGGCGCCCGAAGCGGTCCGCCAGCCGGATCGCGAAGAAGGCAGGCACCGTGCCCAGGCTCACGATCGACAGCACGCGGCCGAGCCGGGCGGGCCCGGCGCCGAACTCGTCGCCCAGATAGGGCAGGACCATCCCGGCCAGGGCGGTGTCAAAGCCCTCGAAGAGTGTCGCTCCCGACAGCAGGCCGAGTAGGATGCGGTGGTCGCGGCTCAGATTCGCCGCCTCGGCTGGTGGGCTGCGCATGCGCGCGGGATTCTACAAATTCGCAGCTGGGGGGGCGGATGATCAAGACGATCGCGCTGATCAAGCGCAGGGACGACATCGGGCGCGATGCGTTCCGGGAGCATTACGAAGACACCCACGCTCCGCTGGCGCTCACCTACATTCGATCCATGCGGCGCTACGTGCGCAATCACGTCGTCGCCGAGCTCAACGAGGTCGCGCCGGGCTTCGACTGCGCGACCGAGTTCTGGTACCCGGACCAGGCCGCCATCCAGGAGGTTTTTCAGCTCCTGGCGGGTCCGCGTGGCGAGGCGATCCGCCGGGACGAGCTGACGTTCATGGACAAGCCCCGCAACGTGTTCTTCGGGGTCGAGGAGCGCTCCGTTCTGGGACCGCCGCGAGACGAGCCCCTGGGAGAGACGCGCAAGATCCTGGCCCTGGTCAGACGCCGGCCCGGCGACTCGCGCCGGCGCTTTCTGGCCGAATACGAATCCGGCGCGCTGCGGGCCCTGGTCGAAAGCGGCGATCCGCCGCTGCGCTGTACCCAGAACGTCGTCCTCCCCGCGGAGACGGACGCTCCCTACGATTGCGCCACATTGCTCTGGTATCGTTCGGACCGGGGGGTCCCCGCCCGGCTCCGGGGCTGGAGCCCCGACGCGGCGCGTGTCGTCGTGCTGAGCGTCGCGGAATTCGAAACTCCTTCGCACGAACTCGCAAGGGAGAGCCCGTGATGCCCTCGATGACGAGAAGACAGTTGGTCGTCTCCGGTCTGGTCGGTTGCCTCAGCGTGCCCCGGGCCATGCAGGCCGCGGCGCCCGGCGGCGCCGGTGGATCCCGGCGGCTTCAGGCGCCCGCCCCTGGCGGGGCCGGCGGCGGGTCCGGCCCCGCGGCGGGACCGTCGGGCCGAGCGGGCAGCGCCGGCGTTTCCGACAGCGAGATCGTGCTGGGGATGTCGGCGGTGTTCTCCGGGCCCTCCCGCGGTCTGGGAATCGAGCTCTACCGCGGAGCCGGAGCGTACTTCGAGCACGTGAACCGCAACGGCGGGGTGAGAGGGCGCAAGCTTGTCCTGCGGACCTACGACGACGGCTACCAGCCCGACCCGTCGGTCGAGAACACCATGAAGCTTCTGCTCGAAGACGACGTGTTTCTGCTTTTCGGCTACGTGGGCACGCCGACCGTCACCCGCGTCCTGCCCCTGCTCAAGAAGCTCCAGGATTCCAAGGCCTACCTGTTCTTCCCGTTCACCGGCGCCCAGCCGCAGCGGGAACCTCCCTACGGCGCGTTCGCCTTCAACCTGCGGGCCTCCTACCGCCAGGAGACGGCCGGACTGGTGGACAATTTCGTGCGCATCGGGAGGAGGCGGATCGCCGTCTTCTACCAGGCCGACGCCTACGGCCGAAGCGGGTGGGCCGGTGTCCGGCGCGCGCTGGAGGGACACGGCCTGGATCTCGCCGGCGAAGCCACGTACCGCCGCGGAACCAAGTTCTCCGCCAGCCTGCGCCGTCAGGTCGAGATCCTCAAGCAGTCGAACCCGGACGCCGTGATCTGCATCGGCGCCTACGCCGCCTGTGCGGCCTTCATCCGCGACTGCGTGGATCTGGGTCTGCACGTACCGATCGCCAACCTCTCGTTCGTGGGCAGCGAGAATCTGCTGAATCTGCTGGTCGAGGGGCGGGACGACGCCGAGAAGTACACGCAGCTTCTGGTCAACTCCCAGGTGGTCCCGAGCTACGAGGACACGTCGATTCCGGCCGTCCGCGAGTACCGCGACTTCATGCAGCGCTACCGGCCGCAGGTTCCCCGGGAGCTCGTCACGGAGCAGTACACGCCGTTCGAGCACAGCTTCGTCAGCCTGGAGGGGTTTCTCGACGCCAAGCTGATGGTGGAGATCCTGCGGCGCCTCGGCGACCAGCCCCAGCGGGAGGACCTGGAAGAGGCGATCTTCAGCGTCCGGGACTACGACCTGGGCATCGGCGAGCGGGTCTCGTTCTCGCCCGACCGGCGGCAGGGTCTGCAACAGGTCTACTACACGGTCGTCGACGACGGGCGCTTCATGCCCCTGGACGACTGGCAAGGCAGGCTGGCCTAGCATGAAAGTCCAGAAGCTTTTTCGCAGGACTCAGTTCGGCATCTTCCTGCTGTTCGGCTCCATCGCGCTGTCCACCTCGGCGCTGTGCGTGTACACGGTCGACACTCACTTGTCGAAGGAGTACGAAAGCAACAGCAAGGCCATCGCGCAGGTGATCGCGGACGCCAGCGTCGACATCATGCTCAACCGCGACCTGTCGGCCCTCCAGTCGCTGGTCGACCAGTTCCTGCAGATCCAGGGGATCAAATACATCTACATCACGGACGAATCCGGGGAGTTCGTGGCGCACACCTTCGTTCCCGGGATTCCCGCGGAGATCCGGGCGGGCGACCCGCACGACATGACTCCCATCGAGCGCAGCCTGCCCGGCATGGGCGACTTCGTGGAAGTCGGCAGTCCCATCCTGGCGGGGGTGGCCGGCGCCGTTCGCGTCGGGATGGACACCAGCCTGGTCGCGCTGAAGATCCAGCAGGCCATCGGCCAGCAGGCCTATCTCATCTCCAGCATCTTCGTGCTGGGCGTGTTCGCGACCGTATGGTTCGTGAACCTGGCCGCGAAACCGCTGGGGCAGCTCCTGGCCTACGCCGTGCATCTCGCGTCCGGCATCGGCCGGGGAGATGAGTCCGAGCCGGGGGCGGAGTTCGGAGCGCTGCTGGAGCGCGACGACGAGAGCGGGCAGCTCGCCCGGCTCTTCCAGTATTTTTCCAGGACGGCGGATCCCGGGAAGCTCCAGCGGGATCCGACGCCCGGGGGCGGAAGCTGGTGAAGCCGGCGGCGGTCCGGTGCGGCGCATGACGTCCCCCAGACGCCATTTCCCGCGCAGCATGGTGGCGTTGAGCTGCACGCTGCTGCAGGTCTGTTTCGGGACGGTCTACGCCTGGAGCTTCTTCCAGACTCCGCTGGTGCACGGCTTCGGCTGGACCTTCACGGAGACGGCCTGGGCCTTCAGCACCGCGATCTTCTCTCTAGGCGTATCGGCCGCCTGGGCGGGTTCGGCGCTGCCCCGGCTGGGCCCCCGCAAGCTGGCCACGCTGGGCAGCCTGATGTTCGCGGGCGGCTATCTGATCGCGAGCCTCGCGTTGCGACTGGACCTGATCCCGCTCTTCTACCTCGGCTACGGGGTGATCGGGGGCGCCGGCATCGGGCTGGGCTACGTGACTCCCGTCTCGACGGTCGCCCAGTGGTTCCCGGACCGCAAAGGCCTGATGACCGGGATCGTGGTGATGGGTTTCGGGGTGGGCGCGCTGATGATGAGCAAGGGCCTGGCGCCGTTTCTCATCCTCCAGACTCAGAACGACCAGGTTCAGGTCTTTCTCTGGCTCGGGATCATCTTCGCGGCCGTCCTGATCCCTTCCAGCGCGATCCTGAGCGCGCCGCCGGCCGACCACGCCGCGGTGGTCGGGCCCAGCGGGGGCGGGGCGCCGGACGACTCCCCCGACGAGGTCGGACCGTGTCTGCGCTCGTCCGAATTCATCCTGATGTGGTTCGTGTTCTTCTTCAACATTTCGGCCGGGATCACGATCATCGGCTTCCAGTCGCCGCTGCTGCAGGAAGTCTGGGGGATGGCCGATCCCTCGCTGGAGCCGGAAACGCTGGCCGGCTACGGCGCGACCCTGATCGCGGTCAGCTCGATTTTCAACGGGGTGGGGCGCCTGTTCTGGGGGCTGCTCTCCGACAGCATCGGCCGGGTGCGGGTGTTCCGGATTCTGCTCGCCAGTCAGATGATCGTCTTCGGCATCCTGATGACGGAACGCAACCCTTGGATTTTCTCGGCCCTGGTGTGCTACGTGCTGCTCTGCTTCGGGGGAGGCTTCGCGACCATGCCTTCCTTCATCGGGGACGTCTTCGGCACCAAGAAGATGTCGGCGATCTACGGCGCCGTGCTGACGGCCTGGGCGGCGGCCGGCATCTTCGGGCCGCTGTACGTCGGTCACCTGAAGGACCAGTACCCCGATCGGGCGGTGCTCTACTGCTTCCTGATCGGGATTCCGCTGCTCGGACTCGGATACGTGTTCTCCTACCTGCTGAGCGACGACCGCATCCGGCTGCGGCGGCCGACGCTGGCGAGCACCCTGAGGGAGTTCGGCCTTCCGCTGCCTCGCACCGGCGGCTGATCGTGCTCAGTCGTGCGCCTCGGGCAGCACCTCCTCGATCAGGCGCCGGGTCTGATCCATCAGATCGGCCATGTCCGCGGCCAGCGGGCGCAGCACGAACTTGGAGATTCCGGCGTCCTTGTAGCGCTCCACCTGCGCCAGGATCTCGTCCGCGCCCCCCACGGCGAAGTACTGCTCGGGATCGAGATCGCGCTGGAAGGCGGTGAAGGCGCGGCGAGTCCGCGCCACGACCGGATGGTCGCCGGAGCCGAAACGGTAGGAGAACCCCGCCCCGTAGTGGTCCGGATCGATGCTGCGCCCGCAGCTCTCCAGTTCCCGCCGGATGGCCTCGACCACCGGAGCGACCTGGGCGGCGGTCTGGATGCCCGCCAGCCAGCCGGTGCCGAGGCGTGCCGTGCGCCGGATCGCCGCCGGGCTGCTGCCGCCGATCCACAGCGGCAGCGGGCGCTGGACGGGCTTGGGCGAGATGCTGACGCCGTCGTAGCGGTAGAATTCGCCCTCGAAGCGGACGTCGTCCTCCTCCCACAGTCGCGCGAGCAGTCCCAGGGCTTCGTCCGCGCGCCGCCCGCGGCCTTTGGACCCGATGCCGGTGGCGGTCCACTCGCGCAGCTGGGGGGCGCCCAGTCCGAAGGCCGGCAGCAGGCGGCCGTCCGAGAGGTAGTCGATCGTCGCGCACTCCTTGGCCAGCACCAGCGGGTCGCGGAACGAGATCGAAACCACGCTCATGCCGAACTTCAGACGGCGCGTGCGTCCGGCGAGCGCGGCCATCAGGCTCATCGGCTCGAGCAGCGGGTCGGTTGAGATCAGCCGGTCGCTCTGCCACAGCGAGTCGACGGCGCTGTCCTCGCACAGGTCCACCCACTCCCACAGATCGGAGGCGCCCTCGAAGGGGTGGCCCGCGAGCCCGAGCCCGATGCGTACGCTCATTTCGTCTCCAGGTCCGCCATCACGGGGGCGTGATCGGAGGCCGTCAGGCCGTTCTTTTTCTTGCGGTAATCGCGGTCGATCTCCACGCGGGTCACGCGCTCCAGCAGCGGGCGGGTCGCGAGCAGGAAGTCGATCCGCAGGCCCTGGCGCTTGTGGAAGGCCCCGCCCCGATAGTCCCACCAGGAGAACTCGCGCGCCTCGGGACGGCGCTGGCGGAAGATGTCGGTCAGCCCCCAGTCGAGCAGGCTCCGGACGCGGCCGCGCTCCGCCTCGGTGTGAAAGATCCCGCCTCCCAGGTCCGGTTCGTTCCAGGTGTCGAGTTCACTCGGACAGACGTTGAAGTCGCCGCCCAGGACCAGAGGCTGCCGGGGATCGTGGCTCGAGCGAAGATACTCCGACAGGGAGTCGTACCAGTCGAGCTTGCGGGCGTAGTCGGCATGCTCGAGGGTCTTGCCGTTGGGGCAGTACAGGCTGGCGAAGCTCAGTCCGTCCACCTCCGCGAGCAGCAGGCGCGCTCCGAAACCCTCCTGGCCGGGAAGTCCGCGCTGCACCACCCGCAGCGGCCCGCGAGCCAGGATCGCCACGCCGTTCCAGCTCTTCTGGCCGTGGGTGACGGCCCGGTAGCCGGCCTGTTCGAAGACGTCGTGGGGAAACTGCTCGTCGGTGAGCTTCAGCTCCTGCAGGCCCACCACGTCGGGACGGCGGGCCGCCAGCCAGTGCAGCACGAAATCCAGCCGGGCCCTCAGCCCATTGACGTTCCAGGTGGCGACGCGCAGGAACCTACTCTCCTCGGGGCGCGCCAGGGTATCATCTGGGCCCATGGGATTTTTCGAGAAGACCCGCATCCCGCGCGCCGAGGACGCTCTTCCCGGGCGGGACGCCAAGATGCCCGTCGCCGACCGGCACGTGGTCCTGGGCCGCGCCCTGCTGCCGCCTTTTCCGGAGCAGCTCGAGTGCGGTCTCTTCGGCCTGGGCTGCTTCTGGGGCGCGGAGCGCAAGTTCTGGGAGACCCCGGGAGTGTGGACGACCGCCGTCGGCTACGCCGCGGGCCACACCCCCAACCCGACCTACGAGGAGGTGTGTTCCGGACTGACCGGCCACAACGAAGTCGTGCGGGTGGTTTTCGACCCCCAGGCGGTCTCCTACGCCGACCTGCTGGCGGTTTTCTGGGAAACCCACGACCCCACCCAGGGGATGCGCCAGGGCAACGACGTGGGAACGCAGTACCGCTCGGGGATCTACGTCTACTCCCGCGAGCAGGAAGAGGCGGCGCTGGCCTCCAGCGACGCCTTCCAGAAGGCCTTGTCGGAGAGCGGCTACGGGCCGGTCACCACCGAAATCCTGGACGCGCCCCGGTTCTACTACGCCGAGGACTACCACCTGCTGTACGTGGCGAAGAATCCGCTGGGCTACTGCGGGGTCGGCGGAACCGGCGTCTGCATCCCCGCCTAGCTGAGCGCAGCCAGGCCAGACAGCGCGCGCGCTCCAAGATCGGATCGACAGCCGAGCGCTCCGCGACCGCGGCGTAGCGCGCGCGCAGCGCCGCCAGCGACTTGGCGTGGTATTTCTGCACCTGCTGCGTCCAGCGGCCGTCGGGAAGGTCGACTTCCAACTCGTCCCGGCCCGCCTCCAGCGCGCGAGCGTTCGCGTCGCTCCAGGGCAGGAAGCGCTCCCCGACCTGGCGCTTCAGCAGCGGCATCAGGGTGGGTTCGAGCGCCTCCCAGGACTCCCATGCGCCGCCGGGGGCCGGATCGAGCATGCGCTCAATCCAGCCGAACAGGTTCGGGTGCCGATCGCCGATGATCCCGCGCGGGGTCGGGTCGGTCCAGGCGTTGTAGATCTGGCCCCAAAGTCCGAAGTCCCCGAACGACGGCCGGGAACCGAACAGGAACGGTCGCCCGGAGAGATGGGCTTCCAGTTGGCCGATCGCCTCTTCGAAGCCGGCTTCGATCGCCGCCTGGGTGCTCTCCGAAGAGCCCACGAAATACAGGCGTCCGGTCATGCGCTTGCGCACGGCGGCCGCCACCTGGGCCAGCCGTTCTTCGTCCGCGGAATCGCCCGAGAGCTCCGCGGCGATGCGCGCGGAGGCGGAGAGCTGGTCGGCTTCGCGCCACCAGCGGTAATGGAACATCCACTTGTTGCCCCACTCGTCGCCGAACTCCTCGAGCAGCGCCGAGACGAATGCCGTCGCCGGGTCCTGCGGGTGGATCGACGGTTCGGGATGCTCCGCTTCGAGCGCCTCGATGATCGGCGTCGAGTCCTGCAGGCCGACGTCCTGCGGCGTGACCAGCAGCGGGATCAGGGGCAGCTTGGCGTGCTTCTCGTAGCGCTTCTCGGGGTCTCCGGAGCGCGAGAGCCAGTCGTGCCGCAGACCTTTGTAGCGCAGGTAGGAACGGACTTTGACCGAGTAGGGCGAAACCTCGGCGCCGAAGAGCAGGTAGGGATCGGGCATGGGCATCTCCCGGGCCGGCTCGCCGACCTTCGCTGTTGGAGGTTCCCAGCTTACACTCCGCCCGATGGGAAGCCGGCGCGAGCTGGTGCTGGTCGGAGGCGGTCACGCCCACGTCCAGGTTCTGCGGCGCTGGATGATGCGTCCGCTGCCGGACGTGCGCCTGACGCTGGTCGTCGACCGGCCGGAAGCGGTCTATTCGGGCATGGTCCCGGGTTTCGTGGCCGGCGACTACACCGCCGGCGAAATCGAGATCGACGTGGTTCCGCTGGCGCGCCGCGCGCGTGCCGCCGTGGAGCTCGCGCCCGCGCTGTCGATCGACCCCGTGCGGCGGCGGATCGAAGTCGCCGGCCGGCCCTCTCTGGGCTACGACGTGGCCAGCCTGGACTTCGGAGCGGGAGTGCGCGGAACGGACCTGCCCGGGGTGCGGGAGCACGCTCTGGCCACTCGCCCGATCCGTACCCTGGTCGACCGGTTGGCCGCCGCTCTCGGCGCGGTTGGCGGCGCCAAGGGAGCCGGAAGGCCACGCCTCGCGGTGGTCGGAGCGGGCGTGGCGGGCATGGAGCTGGCCTTCACGCTCGCCGCGAGGCTGGAGGCCGATGGGACACAGAGCGAACTGACGGTCTACACCGACACCGATGAGCCCGTACCGGGCTACTCCCCCGGCGCGGCCCGGCGCGTGGCCCGCCTGGCGGCCGAGAGGGGAATCCGCCTGCACACCGGCAGACCGGTGACCGGAGTGGAGCCGGGGACGCTGTGGCTGGGGGAGGAGCGCGCCGCGGCGGATCTGGTGGTGTGGGCGGCGGGAGCCGCCCCCGCGGACCGCCCCGACGCGTCCAGGCTGCCGCGCGATGCCCAGGGCTTCGTGCGCGTCGATCGCACGCTCGAGGTGCGGGGGCACGAAGGCCTGTTCGCGGCCGGCGACTGCGCCTCGCTGGACGCCTTCCCGTCGCTCCCCAAGGCCGGGGTCTACGCGGTCCGGCAGGGATCTTGCCTGGACGCGAACCTGCGCGCCCGGCTGACCGGCCGCGGCCTGCGCGATTACCGGCCGCAGAGGGATTTCCTGTCGCTTCTGAACCTGGGAAACCGCTCGGCCATGGCCTCCAAGTGGGGGCTGCACGCGGCGGGTCCTTGGGTCTGGCGCTGGAAGGACCGGATCGATCGAAGATTCATGCGTCGCTTTAAAGTCCTGGAAGAAGACGGCGAGAAATCAACCGATTTCCCAGATCCGGAATCCATGGGAATGGAGCCCATGGAGTGCGGCGGGTGCGCGGCCAAGCTCGCCGCCAGCAGTCTGGAGCGGGCCTTGAGCCGGCTTGAAGCGCCACGGGCCGATCCCAGCGTGCTGCTGGGCCTGGATCGGCCCGACGACGCCGCGGCCTGGACCACGATGCGAGGCGACGTGGTGCTGGCCACGATCGACGCTTTTCGGGCATTTGCGGACGACCCCTGGCTGGTCGGCCGCGTGGCCGCGGTCAACGCGGTCAGCGACGTCCTGGCCAAGGGCGGCACGCCGCGCCACGCGCTGGCGCTGGTCGGCCTTCCCGAGCTTGCCGAGAGCGCCGCCGAAGAACTGCTCTACCAGACGCTCGCCGGCGTGCGCGCGGCGCTTGACCCCGAGGGGGTCAGCCTGGTCGGTGGTCACACCACGCAGGGGCCGGAACTCTACGTCGGCGTTTCCATCACCGGGGAGCTTCCGTCCGACACGAACGCGTTGCCGCTGGCCGGACTCCGCCCCGGCGACGCGCTCTTGCTGACCAAACCTCTGGGAACGGGCGTGCTGCTGGCGGCCGACATGCAGGGACTCGCGCGAGGCGCCTGGGTGCAGAGCGCCTACGCCGGCATGCTGCGCTCGAACTCCGCGGCCGCGCGGGCCGCGCGGGCCCTGGACGCGAGCGCCTGTACCGACGTGAGCGGCTTCGGGCTGGCGGGCCATCTGGCCGAGATGCTCCGCGCCGGCGGGGTGACGGCTCGACTGGACAGGGACGCCTTGCCGGCTCTGCCCGGTTCCCTGGAGCTGTTGCGCCGCGGGCTGCGCAGCACCTTCCACCACCAGAACTCGGGCGGTTCCTTCGGGGTTCGCGCGCGCCCTGGGAACTCCGGCGAGGGACGCGTCGAACTGCTCTTCGACCCGCAGACCTCCGGCGGACTGCTGTTCGGCGTCGTGGAGGAACGGGCCCGCGAGGCCCTCCAGCGCCTGAAGGAAGACGGCGATGCGGACGCCGCGATCATCGGACAGGTGAGGCCGGCGGGACCGGAAGAGCCGCTAATCGACGTCGTCTGAGCCCGCGGGCCGGTGCAGGTCGATCACGCTTCCGCTCGGAGCGTCTCCCAGCAGGATCTCCCAGATCTCGCGGGCCGCCTCGCGCGGTTCGCGCAGACTCCCGCCCCGTTTCAGCTGCCGGAACTCCTCCACCCAGCCGAAGCGCTCGGCGTCCTGGGATCGCGCCCGCTCCTGCATGGCGGTATCCAGGATTCCCGGAGCGATGGAGAGCAGCCGGCAGCCCGAGCCCCGCGGCGGAGCGGGTTCCGCGGCGACCGTCCGGACCCAGTGGTCCAGCGCGGCCTTGCCCGGTCCGTACACCGACCAGCCCGGGTAGACCAGGAAGGCGGCGCCCGAGCTGACCATGGCGAGCGTCGCGCGGGTTCGGGCTCGCCCCAGCGCGCTCAGGAAAGCCTGGCCCAGCACGGGTCCCGCCGCGGCGTTGAGCAGGATCGCGCGGCGATAGGCGTCCGCTCCGGCGCGCGCCGCCAGCTCGATCGGCTCGAGGGTGCCCGCAGCATGGACGAACACGGCGCGCTCGCCGCGGAAGCCGTCGAGCTCGCGCTCGAAGGCCTCGGCGGTCCGATCCCAGCCCTCGGGAGAAGACAGGTCGGCCCGCACGGACTCCAGGCCGGCCGCGCCTCGCCGGCTGATGTCGATGCAGCGCGCCTCGAAGGGCAGGGTGTCGGCCAGCGCGGCGCCCAGACCGCTGGACGCGCCGCTGATGAAGACCAGGCCGCTCACTCGGCGCCGGCGGCCGAGCGCATCAGGGAGGGCGCGTAGTCCTCGGGGGCGCCGTAGCCGAGCAGGTGAAGCAGCGTCGCGGCCACGTTCGCCAGGCCGGGCCGGGAGACCCCGGGGTCGATTTCGAGACCGCTGTCCGGCGCCCAGACGTGGAAAGGCACGGGATTGAGGGTGTGGCTGGTCTTGGCCCGCGGTCGGCCGTCCGGGGCCAGTCGAAGCTCGCCCGAGCGCGGGTCGTGCTCGAACATCTCGTCGGCGTTGCCGTGGTCGGCCGTGACGAGCAGTGCGCCGCCGAGCCGCTCGACCGCCGGCAGCAGCCTTCCGAGCTGCAGATCGACGCTCTCCACCGCCAGAACGGCCGCCTCGCGCTTTCCGGTATGGCCGACCATGTCTCCGTTGGCGTAGTTGACGCGCAGGTGGCGGTGCGCGCCCGTGGCCAGCTCCTGCAGCAGGCGGTCCGTGATCTCGGCGGCCTTCATCCAGGGGCTGTGCTCGAACGGCTGCGGATCGCTGGGGATCTCCAGGTAGGTCTCGCTCGAGCTGTCGAAGCTCCCGCTGCGGTTTCCGTTCCAGAAGTACGTCACGTGGCCGTACTTCTGGGTCTCGCTGATCGCGAGCTGAGTCTCGCCGTTGCGCGCCAGGTATTCGCCCAGGGTTCGGTCGATCGCCGGGGGCTCGACCAGGTAGCGCTCCGGCACCAGCAGGTCGCCGTCGTACTGCATCATGCCCGCGAACAGCGCATCCGGCCGCGGGGCGCGATCGAACGCGGCGAAGGCATCGCTCTCGAAAGCCTGGCTGAGTTCGATGGCGCGGTCGCCGCGGAAATTGAACAGCACCACCGCCGCGCCGTCCCGAATCGGACCGACCGGTCGGCCCGATTCGTCGGCGATCACGAAGGCGGGCAGATTCTGGTCCACCGCGCCGGGCGACTCCGCGCGCAGCGTCTCGATCGCCTGCCGGGCGCCGGGGAAGCGCCGGCCGAGCGCGTGCACGTGGGTCTTCCAGCCCAGCTCGACCATGCCCCAGTCGGCCTGGTATCGGTCCATGCTGACCCGCATGCGGCCTCCGCCGGAGGCAATGCGGTAGTCGCGCTCGGGGCTGCGGCGAATCGACTCCAGCAGTTCCTCGAGCGCGTCGACGTAGTCGAGCGCGCTGGTCTCGGGGACGTCGCGGCCGTCGAGCAGCGCGTGTACGCGCACCCGGCGCACCCCCTCCGCGTCGCAGCGTCGCAGCAACGCGAACAGGTGGTCGATGTGGCTGTGGACGTTGCCGTCCGAGAGCAGGCCGATGAAGTGCAGCGCCTCGCCGGACTCGCCCACGCGTGCGAGCAGCTGCTGCCAGATCTCGCCCTCGAAGACTGCCCCCGAGCGCAGCGCGGAGGCGACCAGCTTGGCGCCCTGGTCGAAGATCCGCCCCGCGCCCAGGGCGTTGTGGCCGACCTCGCTGTTGCCCATGTCGGCGTCGCCCGGCATCCCGACGGCGCGGCCGTGCGCCGCCAGCGCGCCGCTCGGCGCCCGGCCGGCCAGAAAGTCCAGGTTCGGGGTGCGGGCCAGCCAGACCGCGTCCGACTCGTCCCGGCGCCCCAGGCCGATTCCGTCGAGCACGCACGCGACCACGGGTCCTTCGACGCCGGGAAAGGTGGGATGAGGCTGCAGCTTCCAGCTCATTCGGGCTCCAGCAGGCGTGCGGAATGCTCGCCCGGCCGGCGGACTTGCGCCAGTCCCAGGCCGCCGGAAGCCGACCGGCTGCAAACTGGGTGGGCGCCGGGTTAGTCTCTGCGGCGCGAACCAAGCCTTACGGGAGAATCTCAGATGAGTTCGCCGCCCTTCGGCCTGTTCGACGCAGACGGCCATTACTACGAGCCGCGCGACTGTTTCACGCGCTACATCGAACCGAAAATGCGCGAGCGCGCCGTACACGTGCGCGAGGGCGCGGACGGGCAGGAAGAGATCTGGGTGGGCGAGCGCCCCTGCGTTTGGATCGAGACGCTCTTCGGCTTCGAGCGCACGGCCAAGCCGGGAGCGCTGGAGGAACAGATCCGACTCGCGGGGACGGAGGAATACTCGGAAGGCGTCGAACTGGAGATCGGCCCGGAGACGCGCGACCCCGAGGCGCGGCTGGCGCTGATGGACGAGCAGGGGATCGAACGCAGCTTGCTGTTTCCCTCGCTCGGGGTGTGCGTCGAAGCCTACATGGAGCGCGACGCAGAGCAGACCTACGCCAACCTGCACGCCTTCAACCGCTGGCTGGACGACGATTGGGGCTTCGTCCACCGCGACCGGCTGTACGCGGCGCCGATGCTCTCGCTGCTCGACGTGGAGCGCGCCACCCGGGAGCTGGACTGGCTGCTGGAGCGCGGCGCGCGCCTGGTGTGCCTCAAGCCCGGCCCGGTTTCCGGCCGCTCGCCGGCCGATCCGCACTTCGACCCCGTCTGGAGCCGCCTCGCGGAAGCCGGGGTCGCGGCCGCCTACCACAGCGGGAACGCCGGCTACACCCAGTGGTTCAGTCCGCTCTGGGGAGAGAACGGCTCTCCGGCGGCCCACGCCATGTCGGCGCACCAGTGGGTCACCTGCTTCGCCGACCGGCCGATCATGGACACGCTCGGCGCACTTGTCTTCCACAACCTGTTCGGCCGCCATCCCGGGCTGCGCGTGCTCAGCGTGGAGAACGGCTCGCTGTGGGTCGACTACCTGCTCAACACGATGGACCGGATGGTCGGCATGGCCCGCAACGGCCCCTGGCCCGGGGGCCGTCTGAGCGAAAGACCGAGCGATATCTTCCGCCGGCACGTCTCCGTCTCGCCTTTCCCCTACGACGACATCGTGGCGCTGGCGGCGCGCATCGGATCCGAGCGCGTGCTCTTCGGCTCCGACTACACGCACCCCGAGGGCCTGGCCGAGCCCGCGGCCTACGGAGGCCGAATCGCGGAGCTGCCGGAAGCGGACCAGCGCCGTATCCTGCGCGACAACGCGCTGGAGCTGATCGCCGCCTAGCGCCCGCCCACGCGGCACCGAAGACCGCGGGCGGAACTCAGCGCCACTCGAACTCCAGTTCCACGGCGGGGTTGCGCAGTCCGGGGGTCTCCCCGAGGCGCAGCACCCGCGCGCGCAGGCCGCCCGGCTCCAGATCGAGCAGGCCCACCGTGCCCAGGCGGGGCGAGAAAAGATGCGGCTGGGTGGGACTGCCGGAGTTGATCTGGAGCACGCCGTCCCGGCGTTCCAGGCGCTCGTAATGGGTGTGCCCGGTGAAGATCACGTGGGGACGCCGGCCGTCCAGGAAGCGCTCGACCAGCAGGTCGATCGGCCGCTCCTCGGGCTCCATGTCGTGGACCATGGCGATCCGCCAGCCATCGAGTTCGAGGGCGTGGCGCTCCTTCAGCCGGGGATCGTCCCAGCCGAGGTCGTTGTTGCCGCGGGCGGCCAGGGTGGGCGCGATCCGCTCGAGCCAGTCGAGCACTCCAGGGGCCACGATGTCGCCGGCGTGCAGGATCAGATCGACGCCCGCGAACGCCTCGCGCACCTCGTCCCAGAGTTCCGGCCGGCGGTTGTTCTGGTGCGTGTCCGAGAGCAGTCCGAGGCGCACGCGCGGCAGGCTAGGCCGAGACCCGGGGACGCGTCAAAGAGAGTCGCCCTCAGCCGGCGGACGCGGCGTTCATCTGGGCGAGGTCGAAGTACTCGCGCCAGGCGGCGATCTTTCCGTCCCGCAGCTCCAGAATGGCCATGATCGGCAGCTCGTGCGGGCCGCTCGGGCTCGGCACGACGTCGCAGCGCTCCATCAGCACAAGGTCGCCCTCCGACACGATGTGGCGGAAGACGAAGTCGATCGACTCCATCTGCCCACACCAGCCGGCGATGGTCTCGCGGATGGCGGGCTTGCCCTCGATGCGCTGCAGCGGGATGTTGTGATAGACGGCGTCTTCGCTGAAGAAGTCCACGATCCGGTCGGGATCCAGTTTGGTCCACGCCGCGAAGAAGTCGCGGACGATTTGCTCGTTGCGTTCGTTTCGGGCCATGCCCGCGACTCTGGTCGGGCAGGCTCGGCCTGTCAACAGCACGCGCGCTATGCTGGCGGGGCGCCCGCGCGGGCGCGGGGAGGGCCGATGGCAGTGAATCCGGGCGAGGCCAGATTGAAGATCGTCTCCGCGGACAGCCACGTGGTGGAGCCGCGCGATCTGTGGACTTCGCGCATGGCGGGCGGGCCCTTCGCGGACCGCGCGCCCTACGTGGTCGAGCACGCCGAGCACGGCTATGCCTTCGTCATCGATGGTCTGGCGCCATTCCCCATCGGCCTGGCGGGGGCGGCGGGCCGCTCGTCGGAGACCCTCAGCACCCGCGGCGAAGCTCGCAGCGGCGGATGGGTGGTCGAGGACCGGCTCGCGGACATGGACGCCGACGGGATCGCCGCCGAGGTGCTGTATCCGTCGATCGGGATGATCGCCGCCCAGTCGCGCGACCGCGCCTACCAGCTGGCCTGCTTTCAGGCCTACAACGACTGGGTCGCCGAGTTCTGCGCCGGCGGCCGGGACCGGCTGGCCGGGCTGGCGCTGATTCCCGCTTTCGACGTCGGCGAATCGGTTGCAGAGATCCGGCGCGCTCACGCCGCGGGCCTGTGCGGAGCGCTGGTTCCGGCGGTGCCGGTCGAGGGCCACTACGCCGAGCCGCGCTTCGACCCGCTCTGGGCGGCCTTCGAGGAGCTGCGCTGGCCCGTGTCCTTCCACGTTTTGACCGGGGGCGGAGGGAGCGACCCGACTCTCGGCTCGGGGATCCGCCTGATCGGGCTGATGAGCCCGATCCACCACATCCAGGCGACGCTCGCGCTGCTGATCTTCGGCGGCGTCTTCGACCGCCACCCGGGGCTGCGGGTGGTCTCGGCCGAGCACGATGCCGGCTGGGTGGCGCACTTCGCCTACCGCTACGACCAGATGTTCGAGCGCCACCACAACTGGTTGGGCGCGGGCGTCCGGATCGACCGGCAGCCGTCCGAGTACCTGCGCTCGCAGGTCTGGTACACCTTCCAGAAGGATCCCGTGGCGGCCGAGACGCGCGAGCGGGTCGGCGTCGGCCAGTTGATGTGGGCCAGCGACTACCCGCACTCCGACTCGACCTGGCCGCACTCCCGGCAGGTGATCGAGCGCGACTTCAAGGGCGTGCCGCAGGACGAGCTGGCGATGATCGTGGGGGAGAACGCCCGCGAACTTTACGGGCTGGGGGTCTGACCCCAACCAGGCCGTGGGGATGGAAGAGACGATGTCCGAGCCCGAACAGGTCTTCGACGCAGACGCCCATCTGATGGAGCCGCCGGACTTCTGGCGCGAGTACATCGATCCGGAGTTCCGGGAGCGGGCGCCCGTCGGGGACGCCGATCGAGGGGGCCTGACGGTCGATGGCCGGCTGCGCTTTCCCACGCTGCGCTGGGCGCGCATGGGCCAGCTCAACCAGCGCTGGTCCGAGGTCTACGGCGAGTTCGACCGCAACGGCTGGGACCCGCCTTCCTATCTGGAGGCGCTGTCGCGTCAGGGCGTGGCGCACATGGCCCTGTATCCCAGCCGGGGGCTGATGCAGGTCGCCCCTTGGGGGCTGGATCCCCGCCTGGCCGCGGCGGTCACGCGCGCCTACAACCGCTACGTGGCGGACTTCGTGCACGGCACGGACGGACGCCTGCTCGCGGTCGGCCAACTCGACCTGAGGGACGTCGAAGCCGCGGTCGCCGAGGCGCGGCGAAGCGCCAACGAGCACGGCTTCCGGGCCTTCTTCGTCCTGCCGGAACCGCCGCTGCCGGGAGTCACCCTGGACAGTCCCTACTACGACCCGCTGTGGAGCGAACTCGAGGATCTCGACGCCGCGCTGGCCATCCACAACGTGGCGGGCACCGGACTGGGACAGATCGGAGCGGACCGCTTCGGCACCTGGGCGACCCCGCGCGTGGCCTTCGCCTTCCCGCTCGAGGCGCAGGTGACCCTGTTCTCGTTCCTGTGCGGGGGCATCTGCGAGCGCCACCCGAAGCTGCGCATGGTCGTGCTCGAATCCGGCTCGGGCTGGCTTCCCTACTGGCTCTGGCACCTCGACGAGCTGCAGGAAGAGTACGGCGAGGTCGACCTGCCGCCGCTGAGCCTGAAGCCGAGCGAATACTTCCGCCGCCAATGCTTCATTTCGGCCGAGGTGGACGAGCCCATGCTGCCGCAGGTGGTGGAGAGCGTCGGCGCCGAATGCATCGTCACCGCCTCCGACTTCCCCCACCCGGAGGGCACTTTTCCGCACGGCGTCCGCAAGCTCTGGGAGCGCGAGGACGTGCCCGAACAGGCGCGCCGTCAGATGCTCTGGGACAGCCCGCGCCGCCTGTACGCGCTCGCCTAGCCGCGAGCGATCCGCGCCGGGGCTGGCGGGGCGGAGCTTCGGGCCGAACCGCGGGCCGCTCTGCAGAGGATTCCGCTTCGGGCCTAGAGCAGGCCTGCGCCCGAGACGTCGACGACTTCGCCGGTCACGAACGAGGCTTCGTCGCTGAGCAGGAAGGTCAGCACGGAGGCGGTCTCGGCGGGCGACTGCATGCGCCGCAGCGCCACTTTCTCGCTGGCCCAGTCGCCCGCCGTCGTCTGGCCGACGATGCTCTGCAGGTAAGGGTTGCCCGATGCCTGGGGGTCGACGCCCAGCGGGCGCACGGCGTTCACCCGGATGCCGTGCTCGCCGAGTTCCCAGGCGAGTCCGTGGACCAGGCGGTCGACGCCGGCCTTGGCCGCGCAGAAGACGCTGGTGTTGCGGTAGGTGGGCACGGCGGCCCAGGACGAGAGCAGGGCGATGCTGCCCCCGCGCCCCGCCCGGACCATCTCTCGGGCGCAGGCCCGCGCCACCAGCCAGGCGCCCTTGAAGTTGAGCTCCACGCAGCGGTCGAACGATTCCTCGGCCAGCTCCATCAGCTCGCCACTGCCCAGCCCGGGTCCCAGCCCGCCCGAGACGCTGCAGCACAGATCGAGCCGTCCGAACTCCTCGAGCGTGGCGGCGACGGCGTTCTCGACCTGGTCGGACCGGGAAACGTCGGCCTGGAGGGGAATGGCGCGGCCGCCCTCCGCGCGGATCTCCTCGACCACCGCCTCGAGCGCTTCGCGGGTCGCGCAGGCCGAGTCGGGCAGTCCCCCCACCGGCCCGTCGGGCGTCGGAGCCTCTACGCGCTCCACGCACGCCACGGCCGCTCCGGCCCGCGCCAGCCGCAGGGCCGTCGCCCGTCCCAGCCCGGGAGGGCAGGCCGCTCCCGCGACCAGCGCCACCTTGCCCTCGATTCCGCGCAAGCGCGCCTCCGAACGATCGGCTCGCGAACTATACTAGCCAGCCCGACGCGCAGGGAGCGACCCGAAGCCGATGGGTGACCGACTCGAGCACGGCTACGACATCATCGACTGCCACCACCACCACGGCAACGTGCAGGACTCCATGGGAGCGATGCCGACGGCACTCGTCCCCGAGTCGCTGAAACCGGAAGACTACGACCGGTTCGAGCTCGAGACCCGGTTGGCGGGGATGGACGCCCAAGGGGTGCGCCAGGCAGTGGTGATCGGCGGGCATTCGTATCTGCGTCCGAACGGATTGGCGGATACGCGGCGCGTCAACGACGGGGTGGCCGCCTATCGCGACCGCCTGCCCGGGCGATTCCCGGCCGCGGTCGGGATCATCGAGCCACTCTACGGCGAGGCGGGCCTGCCGGAGATCGAGCGCGTTCGACACGAGCTGGGACTGGTGGGCATCTCTTTCCACGTGCGTTTCCAGGGCGTGTCGATGGACTCGCCCTGGGTGCGGCGCATGGTGGGACGGATGGTCGAATTCGGCCTGGTGCCATTCCTCCACGCGCCCTCCGAGTCTCCGGAGAACGCGCTGTGGAAGATCGAGAGCGTCGCCGCGGCCTATCCCGAAGCTCCGATGATCGTGCTCGACCCCTTCTCGAGCTACGAGCAGACCCGCCAGGCGCCCTACGTGGCGGAGCGCTGCCCCAACCTGATTTTCGACACCAGCCTGGCGCACACGTTCGGCATGGTCCGCCCATTCATCCAGAACTTCGGCGCCGAACGGGTGGTCTTCGGCACGGACATCTATTCGCTGGTTCCTCACGGCAGCCACGTGCTGCCCGAGATCATCGCGTCGGACCTGGACGAGGCCGACAAGATCGCGGTGCTCGGAGGCAACCTGAGGAGCATTCTGGGGCTGGCCCCCGGCGGAGGAGAGTAATGAGCGATGCCGACCTCGAGGCCCAGCTGCGTTGGCTGCGCGACCGCGAGCTGATTCGCGAGCTGCCCCAGCTTTACGCCTACGGCATCGACACGGACGACTGGAAGCTGGTCGCGTCGGTCTTCCACGAGGACTGCCACGTTCAGGGAACGGTGAAGACCGCGCCGATCGCCGAGTACCTCGTACACCTCGAGCCGGGCGTGAAGCAGTACCACGCCACGCTGCACTTCATGGGCAACCAGTACGTGAATGTCGACGGCGACCGGGGGCGGGTCGAGACCTATGCCGTCGCCTACCACATCGAGGCGGACGACAGTCCCCACCAGGACCTCGTCATGGGGGTGCGCTACCAGGACGAAGTCGCGCGGCACGGGGACGGCTGGAAGATCGTGCGCCGCAACGTGGTCAAGCAGTGGCACCGCGGTCCGCTTCCGCGCCCGGGCCAGGCGGAATAGAACCCGCCACGGCCGATGTCGAAACCGCGGCCTCCGATCGCGCTCGAGGACGTCTTCGAGTCGCCGTCTCGAATCGAAGAACTGCTCGAATGCGGAGGGCCGTACTGGCCCACCATGCGCTACGTGGCTACGGGGGCCGAGCTGCAGGCGGTCGGGGGCGCCTACGGAGGATCCCGCAGCGCGGGCACGATCCCGGTCGCGCCGTGGTTCCGAGCCGACTGGGTCGACGGCGACACGCTCCTTCCGGGAGCGGAAGCGATCCGAGACCACGCCGGCCTGGCGGAAGCGGCGCGCGCTCTCTTCGGGGCGGAATTCGTGCGGCCCCGGCACGTCTACGTCAACCTGATGACTCCCATCCGGCAGGCGGGGCAGCCGCATGTCGACGTTCCCCAGTTCCGCGGGATGGACCGCTCCCGGGCCCCCGTGTGGCTGCTGCACTGCATGGCGCGCTCCGGCCTGTTCGAGCGCTGGCGGGTGCGCATCGCCACCGCCGTGGTGTGGTTCTACGAAGGTCCGGGCGGCGAGTTCGACTACTGGCCGGAGGGACCGGCGGGCCTGCCCCGGCGCGCTCCCGCGGCCACCAACACCGCGCTGATGGGAGACAACGACTCGATGTTCCACCGCGTCGGCCCGGTCGGGGAGCCGGAATCGGTCTTTCCCGGCGAACTCTCGCTGGAGGCCGAGCTCTGCGCCGCCGCGCCGGGTCGCTGGGAGATCCGCGAGCGGGGGAAGAGCCTGGCCGAGTACGGCCGCCGGCAGGTCCGGGCGAGCGTCTCGTGGAAAGCCGAGGTTCTGGCCGACGCGGCCGAGTGCGCGCTCCTGGACGAGCATCGAGACGATCTGGATCCGGGAGAGGTGGCGGCGCGCTTCGCCGCCGACGTGTCCGCCCGCGGGCTCGAGCCGGTCCGTCCCTCGGATCCGCTGAGCGACCCGCGCTTCGTCGCCCAGCTGAACCAAGTCTATCCTCCCGTGCCGCCGGAGGCCTGAAGCGGTGGAACTCCCGGTCAGCCAGCGCAGCCGCCGCATCCGGCTCTCGCCCATCCGCAGCATGACGGTCGAATGCGCGCGCGTCGGAGGCATCAATCTGGCGCAGGGGGTGTGCGACACGCCGGTCCCCGAAGCCGTCCGCCGCGCCGCCCAGCAGGCGATCGAGGCCGGCGAGAACGTGTACTCGCGCAGCGAGGGCTGCGACGAGCTGCGCGCTGCCCTGGCGGAAAAAATGCGCCGCCACAACGGACTGGACTACTCCCCCGACGAAGTGGTGGTCACCAACGGGGCGACCGGTTCGCTCTACGTGGCGGCGATGGGGCTGCTCGATCCCGGCGACGAAGTCGTGCTTTTCGAGCCCTACTACGGCTACCACCTGAACACGCTCGAGGCTCTGGACCTGGGGGCGATCCTGGTGCCCACGCGACCCCCCGACTGGGAACTGGACTTCGACGAACTCGAGACCGCGCTGACGCCGCGCACCCGCGGGATCGTGATCAACACCCCGTCCAACCCCACGGGCAAGGTCTTTTCGCGCGCGGAGCTCGCCGCGCTGGCCGAGCTGGCCGAGCGCCGCGACCTGATCGTGTTCACCGACGAGGTCTACGAACACTTCGTCTTCGACGGGCTCGATCACGTCAGCCCGGCGAGTCTGCCGGGCCTGCGCGAACGCACGGTCACGATGTCCGCGCTGTCCAAGACCTTCGCGATCACCGGTTGGCGGCTGGGCTGGATCGCCGCGGACGCCCGCTGGACGCAGACCTTCGCCGCGCTGAACGACCTGGTGTATGTGTGCGCTCCGACCCCGCTTCAGCAGGGCTGCGCGCGGGCCCTGGCGCTGCTGGACGAGGACTACTACCGGGGCATCGGCCCGGAGTACCAGGCCAAGCGCGACCAGCTCTGCCGGGCGCTCGAGCGCGCGGGGCTGACGCCCTTCGTCCCGCAGGGCTCGTACTTCGCGCTCGCGGATCTCTCGCGTCTGCCCGGCGAGACGGGAATGGAGCGCGCCATGCACCTGCTGCGCGTAACGGGCGTCGCCTGCGTGCCGGGCGAAGCGTTCTCCGAGCGGCCGGAGGCGCACGCCCTGGGTCGCTTCTGCTTCGGCAAGACGCCGGCCGACCTGGACGAGGCCTGCCGGAGCCTGGCCGGGCTGGACTAGACCAGCGAGTAAAGCTCCGCGGCGTTGTCGGCCAGGATCCGCCTGCGCTCGTCGAGCGGCACGTTCACGAAGTGCTGTTCGATGGTGTGGCGCGAATAGGGGTAGTCGTTGCCGTGGTGCGGGAAGTCCGTCGACCAGGCCATGTTGCGGATGCCCACCGCGTGGCGGATCTCGATGCCGATCCGGTCGATGATGAAGGTCGCCGTCCAGTTGTCCTTCAGGTACTGGCTCGGCGTCTTCTTCAGCGTCAGTCCGGCATGGGTGCGGTTGCGCCAGTAGCGGTCGTCCATCATCTCGGCGGCGTGCGGGATCCAGCCGACGCCCACCTCCACGCCCACGATCTGCAGGCCGGGGTAGCGGTCGAAGATGCCGGTGAAGATCAAGTCGACCAGCAGCACCGACATCTGCACCATGCCGTTCACCGCGCCGATCGCCCCGGCCGCTTCCTTGGCCGGCGTGTGGCTCTGACGCTGCGAGGCCAGGCCGAAGTGCATGCTGATCGGGATCTGCAGCTCCTCCGCCGCCGCCCAGAAGGGGTCGTCCTCGCGGGTGAGCTGCTCGTTGCCGGTCGGCCAGGCCGAGAGTACCGCGCCGCGGAAGCCGGAACTCTCCGCCTGGCGCAGGTGCGCGATCGCCGCGTCCAGGCCCAGATTGGGAATCTGGTAGATGCCGAAAAGGCGCTGCGGGTCCGCGGCGCAGAAACCCTCGCTGAGCCAGCGATTGTAGGCGCCGATGCCGGCCTCGATCAGCTCCTTGTCGCCGTACTTGGCAAAGCTGTTGACGGCGCGCTGCGGGGGATACAGGAACTCGGCGTCCACGCCGTCGTTGTCGAGCACCTCGAGGCGGGCCTTGCCCTCGTAGCAGGAGGGATGCACCTCGTGGCCGTAGCGGAAGCCGGTCCACTTCATCCGTTCCTTGGGAAGGTTGACGCAACTCACCAGGCCCAGGGGCGCGGACGGGCCGTCGGGGTCGTACTGCCAGGCGTCGCCGCCTTCCTCGTCCTGGACCAGCTTGGGGGCCCGGTCCAGGAACTTCTTGGGGAGATATTTTTCCCACAGATCCGGCGTCTCGACCACGTGCGAGTCGGCCGAGATCAGTTCGTAGCTTCTTCCGGTGGGCTTGGGCATGTCGTCTCCCGTGCGCTTGCCTCAGGCCGCGCATCTTAGTCGAGGGTTTGCCGGCACCGCCAGCGCGGCGCGGGGTCTGGGGCTGGCGCTCAGTCGAGTTCGGGAAGGGGGTCCCCGGCGAAGAAGCGGCGCGGGTTCTCGATCAGCATCTGGTCGATCTGCTCGTCGCTAGCGCCGCCGGAGCGCAGCTTGGGAAGAATGCGCTTGGTGAAGTGCGTCGGCTCCCAGATGCTGGGCGCGTTGCTCATCCCCTGGCCGCGCCAGCACCACACACTGTCGTGAGAGACCATGACGCGCGAAGCGGCCCCGGCGCCCAGGAGCTTGAGCAGGGCGGCCACGCGGGTGTCGTCGGGAACCATCGCCTCGATGCCGAAGCGATCGAACCCCAGGTACGAACCGCCGTCGACGATCCCCATGTGGTAGGCGTGGTCGTCGGTGCCGCAGGAGTGCCCGATCTCGATGCGGTGCGGTTCCACGCCGTGGCCGGTCAGGATGGCCTGCTGCTCGTCGCCCAGCTTGCCGTCGTCGGTGTGGGTGGTGATCGGAGCGCCGGTCTCGATCGAAGCGATGGCGGCCGCCTCCAGCACCTGGCGTTCGTAGTCCGTGATCCGGTTGTAGCCCGTGGCGACCTTGATGATGCCCGCCCGCACGCCGGTCTCGCCGATGCCCTCGGTCAGCTCGGCGATGAACACCTCGGCCATCATCTGGGCGAGGTTTCCGGAGTAGCCGCGCATCTTCCAGTACGGCGCCGCCCCGTCCGTCTCCTTGTACAGGCCCGTGGCGCAGATGATCGGGAAGCCGGTCTTGGCGGACAGCGTGGCCATGAATTCCACGTCGCGGCCCAGGTCGCTGGGGCAGGGGTCGATCATCGCCCCGATTCCCTCGCCCTGCATGTCGCCGATGCGGTCGCGGCACACCGCCAGCATCTCGTCGCGCGGCGCTCCGGGATTCAGCGTGTCTGTCTGCCAGCCCGGAAAGCCGATCAGGACGTGCTCGTGCATCAGGGTTCGCCCGAGCCGGTCCGGTGAAATCGTTCCCGTGACGGTGTTGATCTCGACGCTCACGGCGGATCTCCTCCCTCGCTGGCGTGGTCCAGCATACTAAGGCATGGCCTATCGAAAGACCCGCGACCTGTACCTGTACGAAGTCGTCGACATCGTCGGTCAGGGGCAGTACGCCTACATGGAACACCTGTGGCAGGACCCGGTGCAGCGCATGCCGGAGATGAACAGTCTGCAGGGGGCCTTCTACGTCTGCGCCTACGGCGGAGGCCGCTGGCCGCAGGTGATCAATATCTGGGACATCGGCAGCCGCGGCTGGGAGGGCTGGGCCCGCAACGTGGACCGTCTGAACCTGAAGCGGCGCAAGGCGTTCTACGGCGACTGGTGGGACGAGGCGGCGCAGTGGCGCACGGGCGGTTTCGACCGCGTTTGCGGCGGCGTTCCGGGCAGCCCCGACACCGACGAGATCGCGGAACAGGGCATCCGTGGAAGCCTGTTCGTGAACGAGATCCTGCAGCTCCGTCCCGGGACTCAGCTCGAGTTCCTCGAGCGGGTCGTCGAGCAGCGCAAGCCGCTGCTGGCCGAGTACGGTCACCGCGCCACCGGACTGTGGCAGGTCACGGGAAACCAGCACGAGGTCGTGCTGATCTGGGCGACCGACATCCCCTCCAACACCCGTCTGCGCCAGAACCTGGACACGACCCTGGGCCTGTGCGAGGAGGGCGAGGTCGACGAGCGGCTGGTCGAGTGGCAGCGCGTCTCGGCCGGTTACGTCACTGGCGGCGACACGCACGTCATGACCCCGCTGCCGCGCACGGTGTACGGCCCCGAGGACTGGGAGGACGCCAGTCTCGACGACTGGCTCGAGCAGGCCGAGTCCGATCAGAGCGCCGCCCGCTGAGTCGGGCCCGCGTTTTGGCACGCCGGCGACTTGATCCTTTTCCCCTCGGTCGATAGAATCTGTCTGGAACGATCCATACAGAAGTATTTCGATGCCCTTGAAAGAGAAAAACAGACCCGGTGAGGACGTTCCTGGGATCCCCGTATCGGCGAGTCGGGACTCTCGTTCCGAGTGTGCCAGGGAGGACGAACGCAGCTCGGGAGACCGGATCCTGGACGCCGCCGAGCGCCTGATGGCCGAGCGCGGCTACGCCGGAACCAGCATCTCGGCGATCACCCGCGACTGCGGGCTGCCCGCCAGCTCGATCTACTGGCACTTTTCCAACAAGCAGGGACTCCTGGCCGCGGTCATGGAGCGGGCCGCGGAGCGTTGGCTGAGCCAGTTCCGCGCCGATTCGAAGCAGCGCGCTCTGGGCGACCGCACCCTGGGAGGAATGCTGGCCCGGGCGGCTCCAGAGATCGGAGCGCCTCCCACCGAGTTTCTGCGGCTGCTGATCCTGCTCGCGCTCGAACGGCGCGACGGCGACAGCGAAACTCTGGAGACGATCCGGCGCGTGCGCCTGCGGGCCCTCGAATTGATCCGCGAGGCGATCTTCGAGACTTTCCGCAGCGCGGGGGAGGGCGATGCCGGCCGGATCGCCGACACCTGTTCCGTCTTCGTGCTGACGTTCGGCGAAGGGCTCTTCGTCGGCCAGCAGATCGACCCCGGCATCGACATGAACGGCCTGACGCGACAACTCGAACAGGCCGTCCTGGCGCTGGGCCGGGAACAGCTCCAAAGCAGCTCTTCCCAGGCGGGTTCCGCGCGCGAGACCGGCGCATGAGGCGGGTTGCGCGAGCTTGGGCGCTCCTCGTCGCCGCCGCTGTGCTCGGCGGCTGCGAGGGGGTGGCCGCTCCTCCCGAGCCTTCCGGCTCGGGGACGTCGGAAATCCAGTCGATCGCGCGCCCGACCTTGCGGGTGCGCGTGTCCCGGGCCGAAGCCGGCTCCCTCGACCGGCGCAGTTCGCTGTCGGGCGTGGTCCGCGCCTTCCGGCGCGCGCAGATCGCCGCGGAGACGGCCGGGCGCGTGATCGAGCGCCGGGCCGAGCCGGGAGATCGGGTCGCGAGCGGCGACCCTGTGCTGACCCTCGACGACAGCCGCCTTCACCTGGCCCTGGAGGAAGCGCGCGCCAATCTGGCGGCCCGCGAGGTCGACCTGGCGGAGGCGGCCCGCGAGCGCGAGCGGGGAGAGGGGCTGTACGCCCGCCAGGCAATCAGCGAGAAGCGCCGCGACGAGATCGAGTTCGCGGTCCGGCGCTCGAGCAGCGCGCGCGACCTGGCCGACGCGGCTCTGCGCCGCGCGCAGCGCAACCTGGCCGATACCCGCATCGCCGCTCCGTTCGCAGGCAGCGTCGAGGCGGTGCACGTCGACGTGGGCGACTATGTTCGTCCCGGGACTCCGGTCGCCGATCTGATCGACCTTTCCCGGGCGCGGCTGCAGTCGGGCATCACGGGAGCGGAGGCCACGCACTTCGCCGTCGGGGACGCCGCGACCGCGCTCTTCGAGGATCTGGGAGGACTCGGCTTCGAGGGCGTGGTCCGCAGCGTGGGACGGGTGGCCGACCCGGGCACCGGCACTTATCCGCTCGAGATCTGGCTGGACAACGACGGCGGAAAGCTCCGCGAGGGAATGGTCGCGTCCGTATCGTTGACCGCCGACGCCGGTTCGGAGGCCGCGGACGCGGCGCTGGTGCCCCAGTCCGCGCTGGTGCGGCGCGACGGCCGCCTCTCGATTTTCGTGGTCGGGGAAGCCGACCGCGAGCCCCGGGTGTAGCTGCGAGAAGTGCGCATAGGACCCCGCGACCGCGCGCGGGTCGTAGTCCGCGCGGGCGGGGCCCCGGGGGAGTACAGTTCGCGCTGCGCGACGGCTCGGGCGTGTTCGTCGAGAAAGAGAGCGGTTCCTAGGCGTGGAGCGTCTGATCCGATACTTCGTCGAGCGTCCCATGCTGGTCATGGTGCTGGTCGCGACCATCCTGGTGCTCGGTTACTGGAACACCGTCCAGCTTCCGCGCGAAACCTTCCCGAACATCAGCCTGCCGACGCTGATGGTGCGCGCCCAGCTTCAGGGCGCCTCGGCGCGCGACATCGAGACCAAGCTGACGATTCCGATCGAAGAGGCGATCGAGGAGCTCGACGGGGTCAAGAACTTCCACACCGTGGTCTCCGACAACACTTCGGTGACCACCATCGAACTGTACGACGAGTTCGAAGAAGGCGACATCGACGAGGCCGAACTGGATCTGCGCACACTGCTCGACGGCATCCACGATTTTCCGCCCGACATGCACGACGACCCGACGATCACGCGCATGAAGCCGCGCGAGTTTCCCGTCGTGCAGGTCGCGCTCTCGGGTCCCTCGGACGCGGTGGTCCGCGCGGCGAAAGATCTCGAAAAGCGCCTGCGCCGACTGGACGTAGTCTCGCGGGTCACCCTGGTCGGCCTGCAGGATCCGGAGGTCCGAATCCTGGTCGATCCCTCTCGCGCCCGCGCCTCGGGAGTGACACTGCTCGACGTGGTTCGCGCGGTCGAACGCCGCAACGTCTCCAGCACCGGCGGGGTGCTGGAATCCGAGAGCCGGCGCCGTCAGGTCGTGCTGTGGAGCCGCTTCGAGCGACCCGAGCAGGTCGGCGAGACGGTTCTTCGCTTCCTGCCCGGCGGCGGCGCGGTGCGGCTGAGGGACGTGGCGCGCATCGAAACGGGCCGGGAGGACACGGGCCTGATCGCGCACACCGGCGGGCAACCGGGGATCTCGCTGGTGGTCCGCAAGCAGGGCGACTCCGACATCCTCAGAGCCGTGGATGCCGTCAGCGAATTGGTCGAAGCCACCGAACTGCCGGCCGGGGTCGGGGCGGTGCTGGTCGACGATCGCTCGCACATGACGCGCACGCGCCTGTCCTTCATCGCCACCAACGGCAGCGCCGGCGCGGCGCTGGTCGCTCTGGTGCTCTTCGTCTTCCTCACCCCGACCACGGCCGTGTGGGTTCTGCTGGGCATCCCGGTCGCCTTTCTGGGTGCGCTGGCCGTGTTTCCGGTCTTCGACATGGGCATCAACATGGTGACCCTGACGGGCTTCGTGGTCGCGCTGGGGATGGTGGTCGACGCCGGGGTGGTCGTCGGCGAGCGCATCGTGGCGCGACGCGCGCGACGCGTGGCGGCGGTCGAGGGCGCGGTCGAGATGTGGCGGCCGGTCCTGGCCTCGGTCGTGACCACGGTGCTGGCGTTCCTGCCGATGTTCGGTCTGGGCGGGATGGCCGGCCGAATGATCGGGAGCATGCCGTATTCGGTGGGATTGGTGCTGCTCTTCTCCATGCTTCTGGCCTTTTTGATCCTGCCCGGACAGCTTTCGCTCGGGTCCGGCCTGAAGCAGACGCCGAAGCGCGCCTTCATCGTGCGGCTCGAGGAGCGCTATCGGCGGGCCCTGCAATTCGCTCTGCACCACCGGCCCGCGGTGATCGGCGTATTCGCGCTGATCTTCCTGACGATCGTGATCGGCATCACCCCGCTCGTCCCGGTCGTGGTCATGCCGCAGGACGAGTCCGAAGCGCTCTTCATCAAGGTCAACATGCCGCTCGGCACGCCGATCGAGCAGACCGAGGCGGCGGCGGCGGCGCTGGAGCGGCAGATCCCGGCCATCATCGGCCCCGATCTCGGCGCCGTGACCGCGCGCATCGGTCACCAGGACACCGACGTCAACAGTCAGCGCGAGCAGGGGGCGGCCGAGAACGAGGCGATCGTTTCGGCCCTGCTCGATCCCGGACTTCGCGAACGGACCAGCGCGGAGTGGATCGAGGTCCTGCGGGAGCGCCTGGTCGTGCCGCCCGAGGCCGATCTGGTGTACGAACCGGCCGTCTTCGGACCTCCGCAGGGGCTGCCGGTAACGGTCCACGTAGCGAGCAACGGAGACGAGCGGCGCCGTGAGACCGCGCTCGAGGTGGCGGACTGGCTGCGCGCGATCCCCGGGGTCGTCAACATCGAGATCGACGAGCGGCCGGGAACCCCGCAGATCGACTTGAACGTGGACTACGCGCGGCTCTCGCTGCGCGGGCTGGACGCCCAGGACGTGGCGCGCACGCTCAAGGCGGCCTTTTCCGGCATCAAAGCGTCCGAGCACCGCGACCTGGACGACACCACCGAGTTCCGGGTCATGCTCGATCCCTCGGCCCGCGTTTCGCTGGACTCGCTGCTCGAAATCCCGGTGCGCGCGAGCAGCGGGGAACTGGTGCGACTGCGCGACGTGGTCGATCCGATCGCGATTCCCGCGGTCTCGCGCATCTACCACCGCGACGGTTGGCGGGCGGCGACCGTGACCGCGGGCTTCATCCCGGGATCGGAGCACACCTCCCTGACCATGGCCGAGCGGCTGGAGGCGGAGCTGCTGCCGCGCTACGCCGGGGATCCCGAAATCGACATGTATCTGGGCGGCGAAGCGGTCGAGAGCCGCAAGGTCGTGGGCGACGTGGGCAGCGCCGCGCTGCTGGCCGTCGTCGGAATCGCGGTCGTGATCGCGCTGATGCTCGGGTCGTTCCTCGAAGCCTTCTTCGTGGTCTCGATCGTCCCGTTCGCCATCGCCGGCGTGATCCTGGCGCACTTCGTTCACGGGCGGCCGCTTGCGCTGTTCGCCATGCTGGGCGCGATCGGCCTGGCGGGGGTCGTGGTCAACTCCTCGATCGTGATGGTGGATTCGATCCACCGGCGCCTGGCCAACGCGCCCGATGAAGGCCCGGAAGCGCGTCGCGAACGGATCATCGACGCCGTGGTCCTGCGCCTGCGCCCGATCCTCGTCACCACCCTGACCACGCTTCTCGGCGTGCTGCCCGCGGCCTACGGGATCGGAGGCTTCGACAGCAGCGTCGCGGGGATGTCCCTGGCGCTGGGCTGGGGGCTCGC
>JAGWBS010000080.1 GCA_021295775.1 Pseudomonadota bacterium
GCCGGCTCTGCCTCCGGTCGCACCCGCAGTGTGTAACGCGATCTTTGAGGCGTCCGGCTACCGCATCCGGACGCTCCCGATCTCCGAGGAGGGTTTTCGAGTCTAGGCCGCCGCACTCGTGGCCGCGCTCCAAGTTCGCGTCGCACAGGATCGCACCGCGAAGGGAGTGACATACGAAAGTCACATCGACTTTGTTACGAATCCTCTTCCTGTATCTCCACAGTCCGTATCGCCGAGCGAGCGAGTGCCTCGTTCCTGAACTTGAACATGGACTACTTCAATGGGGGCCGGTCACCCCGGCGGAAACGGGACTCGGACGGAGGAACCGGGGATCCGCGCCCCGCAAGCCAGCTTTGGTGACGGCTCCATCGGACACGAACATGCGGATCTTTGTTCCGGACGATAACAGCCGAAACGACGTTCAGGAATGCACCGAATGGCCCGCCACCCGGCTCAGGCGCGCCAGCACCCGCTGTCGGACTTCCGCTTTCATCGCGCCTCTTCCCCGCTCCGAGTTGACTCTCGGGGGCAGAGTTACCTATACCCCCCATGTGTATAGATTCGGCCGCGGGGAATGCCTGTGCTGAGCCGAGCGATCTGCCGGCGTCGGGTTCGCGCATGACTCGAAGCGCGTGGCTGGTGCTTTCCGTCGCGGTCCTGTTTGGGGCCCAGGGTCCGCTTTGCGCCTCTGCCTGTCTGGAGCAGGCGGCCGCCGCGGATTCGGCGTTCGCGAACAGTCTCCCGTCCCCCGAGCCTGCGCCCTGCCACGAAAGCGCGCCCGCCCCGGCCGGGAGATCGACCCCGCCTTCCGGCGAGCACGAGTGCAGTTGCGATCGCATGCAGCTCGTCGTCCCCAATGCGGACGGGGGCAAACCGGCTCCCTCCGCCGCGCCGCTCCTCACCCCCGGGACCTTCGCCTCGCTCCGGCCCGCGCTGATCCCGAGTCGGGCGTCGCGAATCCGCGACCGCTTTCGCAGCCTGCCCCCGCCCGACATCCTGCGGCTGAACTCCACGCTGCTGCTCTGAGCGGTTCCTCTCTCTCGCGCGCGGTCCGCCGCCCGCGGGAGACGAAACCGCGCGCGTCCCGCTGGCGCGCGCGAGTGGTCGGCGACGGCGCCCGGCGCCGCCGTCTGGACTCGACCTGTGTCGGTCCGCGATTCGACCCCATGCGTGGCAGGGGCAGCGATGAAAATTCTGGTGAGCAGCTTTGCGCTGTTGGTTCTCGCGGGGCCGTCGGCCGCCGCCCCGGTCGAGTTTCGTCCGGAACAGATTCCGGAGGTCCTGAGCCTCGCCTGGTGTCTCGAACGCGCACGAGCCGCGAATCCCGCCCTGGAACGGGCCTCCGCGATCTCGGAGGCCGCGGCTCAGCGCGTGGTCCCCGCGGGAGCCCTGGACGATCCGCGCCTGGCCTACGAGGCCAGCAATCTCCCGCTGGGCGACCTGGGTTTCCGCCGCACGCCGCTGTCCGGGCATCAGTTCGGATTCCGTCAGACCGTCCCTTTTCCGGGTCTCCTCTCGAACCGTCGAAGCGCCGCGCAACGCAACGCCGAAGCGTCCGCCCTGCTGGTCGAGGACCAGGCGTCGGCGACCGACGGCGCGGTGGAAATCGCCTGGTCCGAGCTCGGCTTCGCCCAGCAGGCGCTGGAGATCACCGGCCGCAACATCGTCCTGCTGCGGCAGTTGGCGGCCACCGCCGAGTCCCGCTACCGCGTGGGAATCGGCCTGCAGCAGGACGTCCTGCGGGCGCAGGTTGAACTCACGGCGCTGCTTCAGGAGCGGTTCCGGCGCCAGGAAGCCATCGAGGTGGCCGAGGCACGGCTGGCGGAACTGCTGGATCTGCCCGCCGGCATCGATCTCCCGCACACGGGTCCTCTGCGACTGGAGGCGGCGATTCCACGACTGGAGCCGCTTCTGGCCGCGCTCGAGGAGCGCAGCGCGCGGCTGAAGGCGGCCGGGAAGCGGGTGGAGGCCGCGGCTTCGCGGGTGCGCGTGGCCAAACTCGAAGGGCGCCCCGAATTCGACCTGGGGATCGGCTACCGGGCGCGCGAACGCGTCGCCGGCGATCCGACCGGGGGCGACGGTTTCCTGTCGGCCGGTCTCACGATCCGGCTGCCGGTCAACCGTTCGAAGTGGCGGGCCCGGTTGGCCGAGAGCGAGGCTCTGCTGCGGCGCGCCCGAGCGGAGCTGAGGGCCGAGCGCGCCGGACTGGCGTCCCGCACGCTCCGCGCCCACGCGGAGCTGGAGCGGGCCTCCTCCGAGGCGACGCTGCTGGAGACCGGACTGGTCCCGCAGGCCGCGCAGTCGCTCGAATCCAGCCGTTCCGCCTACGAGGTGGGCCGCATCGGGTTCCTCGGCCTGCTCGACAGCCAGGTGCGGCTGCTGGAAGCCGAACTCCGCCTGGCCCGTGCCCGGGCGGACAAACGCGCGGCCTTCGCCTCGCTCGAGGCCGCGGCAGGGGAGAGGCTGAGATGAACGCCCGACGAACACTCCTCGCGCTGGCTGCCCTGGCGGTCGCGTCGGCGGCCGGCTGGCTGGGTCGCGGTTTCTTCGCGGAACCCGCCCCGATGCGCCCCGTGGGGGCGTCGCCCACGGTCGCTGGGCCCTGCCCGGGCGGGGCCTCCCCGCTGTACTGGAAGGCGCCGATGGATCCCGGCTACGTGCGGGACGGGCCGGGGAAGTCGCCCATGGGAATGGATCTGGTTCCCGAGTGTCCGGGCGCTTCGACCGGGGGCGCGCCGGGGACGGTCGTGATCGACGCCGCCACCGTCCAGAACATCGGAGTCCGCACGCTGCAGGTGGACCGACGCGACCTGTTCCGCTCCGTCCGGGCGGTGGGGCGCGTGGCCTACGACGAACGCCGGGTGGCCCACGTTCACACCAAGGTCCAAGGCTGGGTCGAGAGGCTGCTGGTCACCCACGTCGGGCAGCGGGTCGAGCGGGGACAGCCGCTGCTCGAGATCTACTCGCCCGAACTCGTCGCCACGCAGGAGGAACTCCTGCTCGCCGGCCGCTATCGGGACACGACCCGCGACAGTCCGTTCGCGGACGTGCACGGCGGCGGGGAGTCGCTTTTCGAGGCGACCCGGCGCCGGCTGGCCCTGTGGGACATCCCCCAGCGCGACATCGAGCGGCTCCTGCGCACGGGCGAGGTCAAGCGGACTCTCACCCTGTACGCGCCCGCCTCGGGGGTCGTGACGGAGTTGGGGGTTCGCTCGGGAATGCAGGTCCGGCCCCACGCGAACCTGTACACGATCGCCGATCTTTCCAAGGTCTGGGTTCTCGCCGACGTTTACGAATTCGAGCTGCCCTGGCTCGAGCTCGGCCGCGAGGCGACGGTCGAGCTCCGCTCCCTGCCGGGCGAGTCGATGCGGGGCGAACTCACCTACATCGCACCCTTTCTCGATCCCAAGACGCGCACCGCCCAGGTCCGCCTCGAACTCGACAACGCCGCGGGCAAGCTCAAGCCGGAGATGTTCGGCAACGCGGTGATCGCGGGAACGCCGCGAGCGGACGTTCTGGCGGTCCCTTCGGACGCGGTGATCCGCTCCGGGACGCGGACCCTCGCGGTCGTCTCCCTGGGCCAGGGCCGCTTTGAGCCGCGCGACCTCGAACTCGGTCTCGACAACGGGCAAGGCTGGCTGGAAGTGCGCGCGGGCCTCCGGGAAGGCGAGCGCGTGGTGGTCTCGAGTCAGTTCCTGATCGACAGCGAGAGCAACCTGCAGGAAGCCGTGCAGAAACTGCTGGCCCCCCCGGCCCACGAGAGTCCGGGCGCGCCCCGCGCTCCCTCCGGGCACGCCGGGCACGCCGGGCACGAGATGCCGGGCGAGGCCGGGAGCGGGACGGAGCCGGCACCCGCCCCCGAACCGGACCACGCGACCATGGACCACTCCGCCCATACCGACCACTCCGCCAATACCGGCCACTCGGCGCCGGATCCGCCGGCCGCGCCGTCCGAGGCCGAGGCTCCGGCCGGTCCGCCGACTCACGCGGGTCATGCCGAGGCCCCCGACGCGCATCATCACGCGGGTCACGCCGGGACTCCCGACGCGCATGACTCCATGCCGATGGTCGAGGAGTAGACGCCGTGCTGCGCCGGATCATCGAAGGCTGCGCCCGCAACCCTCTGCTGGTCGGACTCGGAGTGGCCGCCCTGCTCGGCTGGGGGCTGTACGCGGCGCTGCGTACGCCGCTCGACGCGATTCCCGACCTGTCGGACGTGCAGGTGATCGTGTTCACCGAGTACCCGGGCCAGGCCCCGCAAGTGGTGGAGGACCAGGTCACCTACCCGCTCTCGACCTCGATGCTCGGAGTCCCGCACGCCAAGGTCGTCCGGGGGTACTCGTTCTTCGGCTACTCGTTCGTCCACGTGCTCTTCGAAGACGGAACGGACCTGTACTGGGCCAGAAGCCGGGTCCTGGAGGCACTGAACTTCGTCTCGGGCCGGCTGCCCGAAGGCGTTTCGCCGACGCTCGGGCCCGACGCGACCGGCGTCGGCTGGATCTACGAGTACGCCCTGGTCGACCGCAGCGGAGCGCACGATCTCGCCGATCTGCGCTCTCTGCAGGACTGGCACCTGCGCTACGAACTCCAGACCGTCCCCGGTGTCGCGGAGGTCGCCAGCGTGGGCGGCCACGTGCGCCAGTACCAGGTCGAAGTCGACCCGAACGAACTCGCGGCCTACGGCCTCTCGCTGGCCCAGGTTCGCACGGCGATCCGACGCAGCAACAATGACATCGGGGGCCGACTGCTCGAGCAGGCCGAGACCGAGTTCATGGTCCGGAGCCGCGGCTATCTGCGCTCGGTGCGCGACCTGGAAAAGGTGGCCGTGGGGGCCAGCGAAGCGGGCACGCCCGTCCTGCTGGGCAACGTGGCCAGCGTATCGCTGGGCCCGGAGCTCCGCCGCGGCCTGACGGATCTGGACGGGCAGGGCGAGGTCGCCGCCGGCGTGGTCGTGATGCGCTTCGGCGAGAACGCTCTCGAGACCATTCGCCGGGTGAAGGCGAAGCTCGCCGAGCTGGCGAACAGCCTCCCCGAGGGCGTCGAGATCGTGACCGTCTACGACCGCGCTCCCCTGATCGAGCGCGCGATCGACAACCTGAGCACGAAACTGCTGCAGCAGGTCGGGGTGGTCGCCCTGGTGTGCTTCGTCTTCCTGGCGCACTTCCGCAGCGCGCTGGTGGCGATCGGGGTCCTGCCGCTGGGCATCCTGTTCGCGTTCATCCTGCTGTACCACCAGGGCATCAACGCGAACATCATGTCGCTGGGCGGCATCGCGATCGCGATCGGGACCATGATCGACGCCGGCATCGTCATGGTCGAGAACGCGCACAAGCACCTGGAGCGCGACCGCAGCGGCCGGCCCCGGCGCGAGATCCTGATCGACGCGGCGCAGGAGGTCGGCCCCTCGATCTTCTTCTCGCTGCTCATCATCACGGTCTCGTTCCTGCCGCTGTTCGCGCTCGAGGCCGAGGAGGGGCGGCTGTTCAAGCCGCTCGCCTTCACCAAGACCTACGCCATGGCCGGGGCGGCGCTGCTCTCGATCACGGTCGTTCCGGCGCTGCTGGTCGGGCTGGTCCGCGGCCGGATCCGGCCCGAGAGCCGGAACCCCTTGAACCGGGCCGTGTCGTGGGCCTACCGGCCGCTGCTCCGCTCCGCCCTCCGGCACCGCCTGGCGGTGCTCGCGGGCGCGATGCTCCTGCTTCTCGCCAGTCTCTATCCCCTGCAGCGGATCGGCTCGGAGTTCATGCCGCCGCTCGACGAGGGCGACCTGCTCTACATGCCGACCACGCTTCCGGGCGTCTCGATCACCAAGGCGCGAGAGTTGCTGCAGCAGACCGACCGTCTGATCGCCACGGTCCCGGAGGTGGAACGGGTGTTCGGAAAGGTCGGGCGCGCCGAGACCGCCACCGATCCCGCTCCGCTTTCGATGATCGAAACCACCATCACGCTCAAGCCGCGCGACCAGTGGCGTCCGGGCCTGACGACCCGCGACCTGATCGAGGAACTCGACGGCAGGATCCGCTTTCCGGGCCTGACCAACGCCTGGACCATGCCGATCCGGACGCGGATCGACATGCTCTCGACGGGCATCCGGACGCCCGTCGGCCTCAAGCTCTCCGGGCCGGACCTGGAGCTTCTCGAGCGGCTCGGCCAGCGGATCGAGGCAGTGCTGCGTGACGTCCCCGGAACCCAGAGCGTCTACGCCGAGCGCGTCGTGGGCGGCAACTACCTGGATCTGGAGATCGACCGGGAGCAGATCGCCCGCTACGGCCTCACGGTCGGCGACGTACAGGACGTCGTGCAGACGGCGATCGGCGGCCAGAACGTCAGCCAGACCGTCGAGGGCCTGGAGCGCTATCCCGTGAATCTGCGCTACAGCCGGGAGCTCCGGGACGACGTGGCTTCGCTGCGGCGCGTGCTGGTGCCCGCCCCGGGCGGGGCGCACGTGCCCCTCGAACAGCTCGCCCGGCTGGGCTTCGCGAAGGGCCCGTCCGCGATCAAGACCGAGAACGGGCGGCCCAACGCCTGGATCTACATCGACCTCGAGCAGATCGACGTCGGGACCTACGTGAGCCGCGCCCGCGAGGCGCTCGCGGAGCAGGTCGAACTCCCTCCGGGCTACGCTGTGCAGTGGAGCGGCCAGTACGAGGCCCTGGAGCGGGCGCGCAAGCGCTTCGGCCTGATCGCGCCCGTCACCCTGGGGCTCATCTTCGGGCTGCTCTTCCTGGCCTTCCGCCGAATTTCCGACACCCTGCTGGTGATCGGCACGCTGCCGTTCGCGCTGGTCGGCGGGCTGTTCCTGCTCTGGGCCCTCGACTACGAGTTCAGCGTCGCGGTCGGAGCCGGTTTCCTGGCGCTGGCCGGACTCAGCGCCGAGACCGGCGTCATCATGCTGCTGTTTCTCAATCGGGCCCGGGAGAGCGCGCTCGTGGCCGGCCGACTGCGGACGCGTGGCGACCTGTGGCGCGCGACCCTCGAAGGCGCGACCGGCCGGGCCCGGCCTCTGTTGATGACGGTCGCCTCCGACATCATCGGGCTGCTGCCCATCATGTGGGGAGCGGGCACGGGTTCGGAGACCATGCGCCGGATCGCCGCGCCCATGGTCGGCGGCGTCGCCACCGCCACCTTCGTCACCCTGATCGTGATCCCGATTCTGTTCGCCAGCGTGCACGGCCGCCGGCTGGCCCGGGACGGGGACGGCGCAGTCTTCGATTCGTCCGGTTCGGATTGACCGCTGCGCCGGCCGCGCTCGGGGCGGAGGGAATTCGGCTCGGCCGGCGCGCGTTTCGCCACGGTGCCATCATCCCGCGGATGCCGCGTCCCGATCCGCTCCGGCCTGCGCCGCTCGAGAGACCCCACCCCGCTGCAGGAGCGCTCCTTCGATGACCGCCGCGCGGGCGGGGACCGAGCCCTCGCGCGCCTACGCGCGCTACGTGCTGGGGCTGCTGTTCGCGGTCTACGTGGTCAACATGATCGACCGCAACATCCTGAACATCCTGCTCGAGCCGATCAAAGTCGAGCTGGAGGTTTCGGACACCCTGCTGGGGCTGTTGGTCGGTCCCGCCTTCGCGGTCTTCTACACCTTCGCGGGGCTGCCGATCGCGCGCTTCGCCGACCGCGGCTCGCGTCGCGCCGTGATCTCCATCGGACTGGCGCTGTGGAGCCTGATGACGGCGCTGTCGGCTTTCGTGCGCAACTACACGCAGCTGTTGCTGGCGCGGATCGGGGTCGGGGTGGGCGAGGCGGCCTGCTCGCCGGCCGCGCACTCCCTGATCTCCGACTACGTCCCGCCCGGCCGCCGGTCCACCGCGTTCTCCTTCTACGCCGCGGGAGCGCCCGCCGGGGCGATGGTCGGGTACTTCGTGGGCGGCTGGATCGCCGAACTCTACGGCTGGCGGCAGGCGTTCCTGGCGGTCGGCCTGCCGGGAATCGCGCTGGCCGGGGTGGTCTGGTGGACCCTGCGCGAGCCGCCGCGGGGCCGCTACGACGCCGAGGCGCCGCCCGACGCTTCGCTGGGTTTCGTGCTGAGCTTCATGGCGCGCATCCCGGCGCTGCGCCACGTCATCTGGGGCGGCGCGCTGCACTCGTTCGCGTCGCTCGCCATCGGAAGCTGGCACGGGCCGTTCCTGATGCGGGTCCACGAGATGGGGCCGGGGGAGGCGGGTTCGTGGCTCGCCCTGCTGTCGGTCTCCAGCACCCTGGGGACGCTGGCGGGCGGACCCGTCAGCGACCGGCTCGCGCGCCGCGACACCCGCTGGCAGATGTGGGCCACGGCCTGGGCCACGCTGGCGGCGGTGCCGTTCTACCTGGGCTTCTACCTGTGGCCCGGCCGCGGTGCCGCGCTCGCGCTGGCGGTGGTCGCTTCCGCGCTCTCGGGCTTCTTCTACGGGCCGCTGCTGGCGGTGACGCAGTCGCTGGTGCGCTCCAACATGCGCGCGGTCGCTTCCGCCATCCTGCTCTTCCTCAACAACATCATCGGCCTTGGCCTGGGGCCGATCGCCGTCGGCGCGCTGAGCGACCGGCTCGATCCGGTCGTCGGCTCGCACGGGATCCGCTACGCCCTGCTGATCGTGGTGATCAGCAACGTCTGGGCCAGCGCGCACTTTTTCTGGTCCACGCGAACCCTCCGAGAGGACCTGCAAACCCACCGGGAAGCCGTTCCCGAGCCAGGAGACCAGCCATGAGCGATCAGGCGTTCCGATTCCCCGAGACCTTCGTTCATCTGGGAGGGGGGGATACGGCCGAGCCTTTGGAAGTCACTCCCAGCTTCTGGGAGGACATCGCCGCGGGCCGCGGCCGCTTCGCGGAACTCGGCCCGGGGCGGCTGGTCTCCTGGTGCGATTTCGACGGCGACTGGCCCAACTGGGAGATGCACCCGCGAGGCGAAGAACTGGTCTGCCTGGTCTCGGGCGCGATGGAGTTCGTGCTCGAGCAAGAGTCCGGCCCCCGCAGCGTCGAGCTCGCCCAACCCGGCGCTTTCCTGATCGTTCCCCGCGGCGTCTGGCACACGGCGCGGGTGTCGGCTCCGAGCAGCGTGCTCTTCGTCACCGCGGGCGACGGCACCCAGCACCGCCCGGCCTGAACGAAGCGCGGCACTGGCCGCTCCGGTCGAAGGCCGAATCCCGGTTCCGGAGGGCCGAAGGGTCCGGTTTGAGCGGCGGGCGCGAGTGCACCATCATGGCCGCGGCGGGGGAGGGCAGGGTGGCTCGAATGGCCAGTCGGGCGTTTCGCTGGATCGGTTGGGGGCTGGGGTCGCTGGCCCTGCTGTGTCTGACGGTCTGGCTGGGAACGGCGTACTTCTTCTTCGACCAGCTTCCCGAGGACCTGACCTACTGGACGGCCGTTCAGTTCGTCGGGCCGATGATCTGGAACTGGTTGGGCTGCGCCGTCACGGGCTGTGCTCCCGGGCCGATCTCCGGAGCGAGCGTTCGGGTCTTCGCGGGCGCGGCCCTGCTTCGTTACACGCCCGTCGCGATCGACGTCGACGAAGAAGGTCGCGTCTACGTGACCGAGAGCGACCGCATCAACGGAGGCGTGGAGGACAACCGCTTCCGCGACTGGCTCGACGACGACCTGGCCTCCCGCAGCGTGGCCGACCGCGTCGCCTACTACCGCAAATGGATCGAGCGGGGCGCGCTGCCGCCGGACTGGTTCACCGCGCGATCCGACCATCTGACGCTGCTCGTCGACGAGGACGGGGACGGAGCGGCCGACGTTCGCCGAGAGTTGACGAGCTTCTCGGAGATCCCCGACGGGCTGGCGGCCGGGGTGCTGGTGCAGGACGGGGAGGCCTGGGTGACGGCGATCCCCGGCCTCTATCGACTGAGCGACTCCGACGGCGACCGCATTCCGGACGCCCGCCGCACGCTGGCGACCGGCTTCGGCGTCAAGACGTCGCTGGTCGGGCACGACCTGCACGGCCTGACCTGGGGGCCGGACGGGAAGCTGTACTTCTCCGTCGGCGACCGAGGCTATCGGGTCGACCTGGGCGACCGCGTCCTGGAGCCCCCGCTGGGGCCGGGTCGCGGCGCCGTGTTCCGCGTGAACCCCGACGGCTCGGGCCTGGAGGTCTTCGCGACCGGCCTGCGCAACCCCCAGGAGCTGGCGTTCGACGACTTCGGCAATCTCTTCACCGGCGACAACAACGGCGACGGCGGCGACCGGGCGAGAATCGTCTACGTGGTCGAGGGCGGCGACAGCGGCTGGGCCATGCCCTACCAGACGCTTTTCGGCGATTA
>JAGWBS010000011.1:0-9034 GCA_021295775.1 Pseudomonadota bacterium
GGGGGCACGGAGTTCCTGCCCAAGGCCTCGATCTCCTACTTCCTGCCGGACGGCACGCATCTCTACTTCAACTACGCCAAGGGTTTCGAGCCCGGGAACTACAACCTGTACAGTCAGGAGGGCATCCCGTCGCTGGTCCCCTACGGCAAGGAAGAGGCCGACAATTACGAGATCGGGGTCAAGACGTCGCTGTTGAACGGGGCGCTGGACCTGAACGCCGCCGCTTTCTACATCGACTACAGCGAGCGTCAGTTCGAGCTGCAGAACCAGATCGCCGTCGGCGGCATCGTCGAGAACATCCTCAACGCGGGCGACTCGACCCAGTACGGCGCCGAGATGGACTTCACCTGGGCCGTCAGCGACCAGCTCACCCTGACCGGCGGGGCCGGCTGGGTCGACGCCGAGTTCGACGGCGGCAGCGCGGTCTTCGACGTGATCAACCGCGCCAGCGACGTGAGCGATCACTTCCCGCCGTGGATCTCCAAGTTCTCCTTCAACGCCGCGGCCCAGTACCGCCACCCCGTGAGCGAGGAGCTGGACCTGCTGTTCCGCCTGAGCCTGCTGGGCAAGGGTCGCTTCAGCTTCAACACCGAGAACACGGTCAAGCACCCGAAGTACGAGGTGGTCAACCTGCGCGTGGGCCTGGAGCACGAGAGCTGGTCGGTGGCCCTCAACGTCAAGAACCTCTTCGACGAGGACTACTACACCGACGGCTCCGTCTGGCCCGGCGACTCCGTTCCCGGACACGACCGCTACGACCCGAACGGCCTCACCTTCAATCCGGTGATCGGCACGCTGGGCCAGCCGCGGCTGGCCACGCTGATCGTCCGCTTCAAGTTCTGAGCGGAAGGGGGGTCGCGTCCGGGGGGAGGGGCACCTCGAAGACGTTGAGCGTCATCGAGACCAGCGTGTAGTAGCCGAGCAGGGCGACCAGTTCGACGGCGCCCGGCTCGCCGACGGCCTCGACCAGGCGGGCGTAGGTGGCGTCGGAGACGCGCCTGCGCTCCATCAGCTCGACGGCGAAGTCGTGCACGGCGCGCTCGTCCTCGGCCTCGAGCGGGGGCGTGCGCCCGTCGCGGATGGCGTCGATCGCCTCGGCGGGCACGCCCGCGCGGCGCGCCATGGGCTCGTGGGCGTACCACTCGAACTGGGCGGTCCAGCGCCGGCCGACCAGCAGGATCGCCAGCTCGGTCAGGCGCGCGGGCAGCGAACTGCCGAAGCGCAGCACGCCGCCCAGGGCGACCAGGCGCCGCGCCAGCTCGGGGCTGCGCAGCCAGGGGTCGAAGGGACCGCCGAGCGGCCGTTCCTCGTTCCAGTCCGGCGGCTCGTAGACCCCCGCGGGGCGGGTGTCGGGCACGCGCGAGCGCGCTTCGACGATCTTGCGCTTGGCCTCGCGCTGCTCCGGGCTCATGCGCTCGGGGACGAGGGGCTCCAGTCGGCTCACACTGCACCTCCCTGCTCGCCGCAGGCGCCGGCCCCGCCGGAGCGGTAGCCGGCTTCTGCGGCCGTTCGAAGCGGATTCAGTCGTCGCTGCCCAGCTTGCGCTTGCCGTAGTAGGGCAGCTCGACCGAGCCGTCTCCGCTCTTCTCGGGCCCGGCCTCGCTCTCGGAAGGCGACTTCTCTCCCAGCTCGCGCTTGCCGTAGTAGGGCAGCTCGACCTGGCCGTCCTTGGACTCGCCCGCTGGCTCGGATGCGGCCGGCTTGGCCTTGCGCGGCGGACGGTGCGGCTGGTCGGGGTCGGTCATGACGTTGACGCAGGCGGGCTTGCCGCTGGCGAGCGCGCGTTCGAGCGCCGGGCGGATCTCCTCGGCGCGCGTGACCAATTCGGCGTGGGCGCCGAAGCCCTGCGCCGCCAGGTCGTAGCGCGTGGGGCCGAGCTCGGCGCCGACCACGCGGTCGTAGGTCTTGCGCTGCCAGTGGCGGATCATGCCCCAGCCCTGGTCGTTGTTGACCACCACCACCAGCGGGAGCTGGTGACGCACCAGGGTGTCGAACTCGGCGAAGTTCAGGCCCGCGGAGCCGTCGCCCAGGATCGTGATGACGCGCTTGTCGGGGTGGGCCGCCTGCGCCGCCATCCCGAAGGGAAGGCCGATCCCCAGGCAGCCCAGGTAGCCGTGGCTCAGATAGCTCCCGGCCGACTCGACCACAGCCTGCTCCGCGATCCAGTCGGCGGTCTCGCCGCCGTCGACCGCCAGGATGCAGTCGTCGTCCGCCCACTCGGCGATCTCGCGCGCCAGGCGCGCCTGGTGGATCGGGGGCTCGGGCCGGAACATCACCGACTCGTGCATCGCGCGCAGGGAGTCGCGCCCGGCGACCAGCGCGTCGATCCAGCGCTTGTGGTCGCGGAAGCGACGCTTGCGGCCGCGCTCCACCAGCAGCCCGAGGGCCTCGTTCACGTCGCCCACCAGGCCGAGCTGGACGTCGCGGTTGCGCCCGATCTCCTCGGCCTCCACGTCGACCTGGATCAGGAAGCAGTCTTCGGGGATCAGCGAGCGCGTGCCGCCCGACGAGCCGGTGAACATTCCGCAGCGCGCGCCCAGCATCAGGATCACGTCGGGGCCGCCGCCGAGATCGCGCGCCGGGCGCGAGGTGGCCAGCGCGAAGCTGCCGAAGCCCAGCTCGGTGCGCTCCGAGACGGCGCCCCGGGCCTTGGAGTTGGCGAAGACGGGGATCCCGGCCAGCTCCGCGAACTCCCGCAGGCGCTCCTGGGCGCCCGAGAAGAGCACGCCGCCGCCCGCGAAGATCGCCGGGCGCTCGGCGCTTTCCAGCGCGTCGAGCGCGGCCTCGATCGAAGCCAGGCTGGGCGCGGGCCGGCCCTCGGGGGCGAAACGCTCGAATATCGGGATCTCGCGCTCCTCGACCGGCGTGAACAGGATGTCCATCGGGATGTCGAGGAAGACCGGGCCCGGCCTTCCGGAGACGGCGTGCCGGTAGGCGGCGGCGACGTACTCCGGAATCCGGTCGGGGTGCAGGATGGTGCGCGCGAACTTGGTGATCGGCTTCAGGATGCCGATCTGGTCCATCGACTGGAGCGGCAGCCGGTCTTCGTCGCGCAGCGGGCTGCGCCCGCCGATCAGGAGCGTCGGAACGGCGTCCATCCAGGCGTTGGCGACGCCCGTCAAAGCGTTGGTCACCCCGGGCCCCGCCGTGGCCACCGCGACCCCCATCCGCCCGGTGGCGCGGGCGTAGCCGTCGGCGGCGTGCGTGGCGGCCGCTTCGTGGCGGGTGTCGATCAGCCGGATGCCGTGGTCGGCCGCCGCCAGGAAGATCGGATCGAGGTGCCCGCCCGAGAGCGCGAAGACCGTGTCGACCCCGACGTGCCGCAGCGACCGGACCAGCATCTCGCCGCCGTCGATCTTCGCCATCGCAATCTCCCCAAACTTCGTTTGGACGCGAAAGGGCAGTATGGCCAATGCGCCCCCGGCCGGTCGACCCGGCCGGTCCCGGCGGCGCGGCGCGTCCGGCCGAGGCGCCCGCCGGCAGCCGGACTCAGCGCCAGGGAGCGGACGCGGCGGCCGAGCGGCCCGCCCGGCGGCCGAAGAAGGTCGCGTCTCCCACGCTCTGGCCGCTGCAGTAGGTGCCCGCCGAGCGCGTGATGCCGCTGGCGTTGGCGCCGGCCGCGAAAAGTCCGGGAATCGCGCTGCCCTGCTCGGTCAGGGTTTCGCCGCTGGGCAGAGTCCGCAGTCCACCGAGCGTGAAGGCGATGTACGGCGCCCGGCCCAGCGAGCAGTCGAGCGCGGCGAAGGGCGCCTGGTCGAGCGGCTTGAGCCAGTTGGGGTGCTTGTGGAAGAGCGGGTCCTCGCCCCGGGCGGCGTGCTGGTTGTACACCGACAGCGTGTGCTGGAGGGTGGTCGCGGGCAGCTCCAGCGCCCGCTCCAGCTCCTCGACGCTGCCCTCGGTCGCCGCCAGCTCGAAGCCCATCTCGGGCCAGCCGAAGCAGGAGTCGTCGGCGATCAGGTAGACCTTGCCCTCGGGCTGCTCGAAGGCGGCGCCCGCCACGCGCCCGTGGTAGCAGTCCTCGTTGACGAAGCGCTGGCCGCGCGCGTTGACCAGGATGCCGTAGGTCAGGCTGGCCGGCGGGTACCAGGGAACGGTGATGAAGTACTCGCCCATCCGGATCGCCGCCGCGCCCGCGCCCGCGCCCATGCGGATGCCCACGCCCTGGTCGTGCGGATTGCCGTGCTGCTCGACGTGCTCCAGGCGCTGGTGGATCGAGGGGATGTGGTTGCGCAGCATGTCGCGGTTCATGATGAAGCCGCCGCTGCTGAGCACCACGCCGCGGCGCGCGCAGACGGCCAGTTCGCGGCCCTGCTGGCTGGCGATGACCCCGACCACCCGTCCGTCGGAGTCGACGACCAGCGCTCGGGCCGGCGTGTCGCACTCGATCCGCGCGCCGCTGGCCTCCACGGCCGCCGACAGGTGCACCCAGAGCTCCGCGCCCGCCTCGCCCTCGCGGGCCACTTTGTGACCGCGGGCCGCCGGCCGCGCCACCTGGTTGAAGGGATAGGCCTTTTCGTTCCCCGACCAGATCAGGCAGGCGTCGTCGGGCTGCAGCGTGTGGCGCTCCTCCCAGATGGCGTCGGTGAAGGGCACGCCCAGCTCGACCAGCCACTCGAAGTGCGCCACGCTCTCGTCGGCGTAGACGCGCGACTTGGCCTGGTCGGGGCCGTCGTCGCCGGCCATCAGGTAGCGGTACATGTCCTCCGCCGTGTCCTCCAGGCCGACGGCCTTTTGCGGCCGCGTCCCCCCGCCCAGGTAGAGGTGCCCGCCCGACATCGCCGTGCAGCCCCCTCCTCCGCCGGCGGCTTCCAGGATCAGCACCTCGGCCCCGGCGCGCGTCGCCTCGATCGCGGAGCAGGCTCCCGCGCCTCCGTAGCCGACGATCACCACGTCGGCTTCCAGGTCCCAGTTCGCCACGCTCTCGAGCGAGCGCGGTCGGGAAGGATCGGCTTGGCTGGACATCGGGGTCTCCTTGGGTCGCCGTCATTCTAGGCCGTGTGGACCCTGCGCACGGAACGGCGCGGGGCGGGTTTCCGGCGCCCCGTTCGAGCGCCTCCGGCCGGGCGGAGTAGAATGCCGGACATCGCAGCGGAGGAGGGCGACGTGAAGCTCAACCCGAACAACACCTGGAAGCTGGTCGAGCAACGCCACGCGGCCGAGACCGACCCGATCAAGCGCCGCAACCTGGGGCTGGTGCTCGCGCACATGAAGTGCGAAGCGCAGGCCGACGTCGAGGGCGTGGTCGCGACCCTGACCGAGAAGCCCACCTACGTGATCCACAACAACCCCGACGATCCGGTCCTGAACCCGACCGGCAGCCGGGACGCGGTGCGCGCCTTCTACGACCGGACCATCGTCCAGACCGGCGCCCACCGGCTCGAGTTCACCTGCGACCGCGTGATCGCCGACGAGGGCTCGGTCTTCACCGAGGGCCTGATGCGCCAGGCCTACCCCGGCCGCACCCTGCTGGCCATGGGCATCGAGGTCGACGACCCCGACGCCTACTACCTGACCCGGTACCGCATGGGCGTGGTCTGGCCGGTCGACCCGGTCGAGGAGCGCCTGACCGGCGAGGAGGTCTACAACGCCGGTGACCCCTTCGACGGCATCGCCGAGCGCAAGATCCGCCTCGAGGACGTGGTCGAGATCGAGGCCTAGCGAGCCGTCCAGAATCCGCTTCCACCTCGCCGGATGGGCGGGCGGACGGTTCAGGAGCCCTTCGACTCCTCGTCGATCGCCGCGCAGACCTCGTGCAGCACGCGCGAGGCCCCGACCGCGACGGGCCAGCCCGCGTAGTGCGCCACGTGCGTGATCATTCCCTCGAGCTTCTCGCGCGGGATCCCCAGATTGCGCGCCCCCCGGAAGTGGATCCGCTGTTCCTCTTCGCGCCCGATCGCGACCAGCACCGAGCAGGTGATCAGCGAGCGCTCCTCGATCGCCAGCTCCGGCCCCTGCCAGACGTCCCCGAACAGATGCTCCATGGTCATCCGCCCGAACTCGGCCGGCAGCGGCAGGTTGCCCCCGCCCCCGCCGCCCCGCATCAGCTTGCGGACGATCTGCATTCCCTTCTCGGCCTTGGACTCGGACATCGGATGGTCTCCGTTCAGGATGGAACTCGCTCCATTCTGACGGAACCCGCGACGGGATCGATTTCGGGGTACGAAGCGGCCGGCCGGCTCAGACGGCTTCGACTTCGACCGGGATGCCGTTGGCGACGTGGGTGCCGGAGGGGACGTCGAGCGGGAGTTCGTCGGTCAGGTCGTTGGAGCAGACGCCGGGCTGCAGGGAGGTGGCGACCGACAGGCGCGTTCCGGGGCGGGCATGGCCGAAGCCGTGGGGGAGGCTGACCACGCCGGGCATCATCTCTTCGCTGACGCTGGCGTCCGCGACCACTTCCCCCGAGCGCGAGCGCACGCGCGCCTTTCCCCCGTCGGGGATGCCGAGGCGCTCGGCGTCGTCGGGCGAGATCAGCAGCGTGCAGCGCGGGCGGCCCTTCGCCAGCACGGGCAGGTTGTGCAGCCAGGAGTTCATGTTGCGGATCTGGCGCCGGCCGATCAGGCGCATGCGCGTGTCCCGGGAGCGCTCTTCGAGCCCGGCGCGCAGACGCTCCAGGTCCGACGCCAGGTATTCCGGGACGAGCTGCAGGCGCCGGCCGGGCGTGCGCAGCGCATCGGGAAGGCGCGGCTGGAGCGGGCCCAGGTCGAGCGCGTGGGGCGTCTCGCGCAGGCGCGCCAGCGACAGGCCGTCCGCGTCCTCCTCGAAGCCGTCGCCGTAGGGACCGGCGCGCAGCATCGCGTCGACCAGGCGCATCGGTCCGCGCTCGTCGCCGGCCGCCTCGCGCGCCTTCTCGGGGGACACGTCGGGCAGCGCCGTGCCCGGCCCCACCCGACCGGCGAGCAGGTGGCCGAGCATCTGGTCGTCGAGTTCGTCCGCGGGCGTGTCCAGCAGGCGCGCGCCGAGTTCCAGCAGGATGCGCCAGTGGTCCATCGTGCCGGGATCGGGCTCGAAGGTCTGCGGCGACCAGCGCGCCATGTTGCGCACCGAGGTGGTCGAGAACAGCAGATCGTAGTTCTCGTGCTCGAGCTGCACGCTGCTGGGCAGGATCAGGTCGGCGTGGCGCGTGGTCTCGTTGACGTAGATGTCGACCGCGAGCATGAAATCCAGCTCGCCGAGCGCCCGTTCCAGGCGCGGGCCGTTGGGCGCCGACAGAACCGGGTTGCCGGCCAGCGTGACCAGCGCGCGCATGCGCTTTTCTCCGGCGGAAGCGGCTTCGATCTCCTCGGCCATGGCGCCGCAGGGGATCTGGCCGTCCACCTCGGGCAGGCCGCGCAGGACCGTGCGGTAGCGGCCGACGGGCATCGGGCCGACGGGCTCCAAGGGAGCGCGCGGGCCGGTCGCCGGCAGCGGGAACATCATGCCGCCGCGCTCGTCGAGACGGCCGGTCAGTACGCCGATGGCGTAGACCAGCCAGCTCGCCAGCGTGCCGAACTCCTGGGTGCACAGGCCGATGCGCGCGTACCAGCAGCCGCGCTCGGCGTCGCTGAACTCGCGGGCGAGCCGGCGCGTCAGTTCGGGATCGATGCCGGTCGCCGCCGCCGTGGCCTCGGGGGGGAAGTCGGCCGCGATCCCGCGCAGGGTCTCGACGCCGTCGGTGAACTCGCCCACCCGTCCGGGGCTCACCCGGTCCTCCGCGAAAAGCACGTTCACGACCGAGAGCAGGAAGAAGGCGTCCGTGCCCGGCCGGATGAAGACGTGCTCGTCCGCGACGCCGGCCGTCTCGCTGCGCCGCGGGTCGATCACGACCACCTTGCCCCCGCGCTCGCGGATCGCCTGCAGGCGCCGCTTGATGTTCGGCGCCGACATCAGGCTGCCCTGCGAGATCAGCGGGTTTCCGCCCATGCACACGAAGTAGTCGGTGGCGTCGATGTCGGGGATGGGGAACATCCAGCCGTCGCCCAGCATCTCGCGCAGGGCCACGTTCTGCGGCATCTGGTCCATGGTCGCCGCCGAGAACGCGCGCTGCGTGCCCAGGCCCATCGCCAGCGGCGGGATGTAGAGCTGGGCGCCGGCGTTGTGGCCGGTCGGGTTGCCGACGTAGTAGCCCACGGCGTTCGCGCCGTGCTCGTCGCGGATCTCTCGCAGCCGGCTCGCGGCCCAGTCCAGCGCCTCGTCCCAGTCGAGTTCTTCCCAGCCGCCGTCCGGGAGCTTGCGCAGCGGCCGGCGCAGCCGCTCCGGGTCCTCGTGGACGTCCTTGACGGCGTAGGCCTTGGGGCACAGGTAGCCGCGGCTGCGCGGATCCTCCGGATCCCCTTCGATGCGCACGACCCGACCCGAGTTCCGGTCCACATCGATGCTCAGACCGCAGCTGGCCTCGCAGACCGGGCAGGAGCGACGGACGATGTCGAGCTCGGGCGCGGCGACGGACTGCACCATTTCGATCTCCCCTCTGCGCGGATTCACGCAGGCCACCGCTACGGCGGCCGCCGGGAAGAGTACACCGGCCGCGCCGCGGGAGCGGTGGCTAGTCCGCCGGGCCGGCCAGGCGCGCGGCTTCGTCCTCCAGCACGGTGCCGGCGAAGAAGTCCGGGTTGCTGTCGGTGTAGAAGCGGACCGGGTTGGCGAACACGAAGTCGCGGAAGTGCTCCGGCCGCATCAGGCCGCGCTCGACGTTCTCGTAGGCTTCGCTGAGAACCTCGCGCATGTCCGGCACGTCGAAGTGTCCGACGTCCGAGCCGTAGATCGCGTTCAGGCGCGCGCCGAACGGCCACAGCCCGCTCTGGAAGGCGACGGCGTTCATCGGGTCGTCGGCCTCGCAGCCGAAGTAGAAGTTGGGCTCGAAAAGCTCCCGGATCTGCTCGCCGCGCTCGATCCCAAGCGCGGCGAACTCGTCCAGCTCGGTGTCTCCGGGGCGGTGGTGCTGGTGGCCGGGGGTGGTCAGCACGGCGCCCTCGATGCGCTCGCGCGTGGCCGGCCCGACCGGGCCGTACTCGATCGCCAGCTTCTGGAAGCGCTCCGCGTCCAGCAGGCGCGGGTC
>JAGWBS010000011.1:9048-16944 GCA_021295775.1 Pseudomonadota bacterium
TCCCAGTGCGCGACCAGGTCGGCGTACAGGCTGCACGCCCAGCCGACGCCGCCCTCGAGCAGGGCCAGGCGCAGGCCCGGGAAGCGCCGCGTCACGCCGCCCAGGAAGAGCGACTTGGCCAGCGCCTCGCCGGTGGCCGCGAAGTGGCCGATGTGGTTGTAGACCCAGTTGCTGGGCGAGCGGCGGCTGCCCCAGCCGTTGCCCTGGGTGTGCGTCCCCAGCGAAACCCCCAGCTCGACCGCCCGCCGCCACAGCGGGTCGTAGTCGTGGGCGCTGTCGATGCCGTAGGTGTCGAGCCAGAACGCCCAGCGCAGCGCCTCTTCGTCCTGCGCGGAGCCGTCCGCCGGGCGCGGGATGTAGCTGGGGATGAGAGCGGCGCGGTAGCCGAGCTCCTGCACGGCGTACTCGAGCTCTTCGACGGCTTCCTGCGGGGTGTCGGCGGGGATGGCCGCGACCGGGATCAGCCGGTCGGTGCAGCCTTCGAAGGCGTCGCGGTGGTAGCGGTTCAGGGCGCGGCACGCCCCGCGCCGCAGGTCGGCGGAGGGGAGCTGCAGGAATCCCAGGCCCGTGCTGGGGTAGACCACCGACACGTCGCAGCCCAGCTCGTCCATGCGCTCGCGCAGGTAGCGCGGAAAGGACGCCGCCGCCCGGTCGCGGGTGTTGCGCATCGGCCGGGTCCACCAGGGCGGCTTGGTCAGGCGTTTTCGGACGCGTTGCTCGGGAGAGTTCTCGTACCAGCCCGCGGGCCCGCCCAGCACGCCGCGGAACAGTTTGCCGAAGTCTGTGCCGATCCCGACTTCGCGCAGGTACTCGCCCAGCGCCGGCACGAACTCGGTGGTGTGGCCGTCGGCGTCCACCACCGGGTGGTCCAGCCGGGAGCGGATCTCGTAGGAGGGGGACGGAAGCTCGCTCATCGGGAGGCTCCTCGGGAAGGGGCGGGCGCGGCGGACTCCGCTCGGCGGCTCACGGGTTCTCTCCCAGCGCGCCGGAGCGCCGCAGTTCGGCGATCCGGGCGTCGTCGTAGCCGAGCACCTCGCGCAGCACGTAGTCGGCGTCGGAGCCGGCCCGGGGCGAGCGGCGTCGCGAGACTGCGGTGCGGCCGTCGATGCGCACCGGCGAGCCGAGCGAGCGGAGGTTGTGATCGGGAGATTCAAGCCACAGTCCGCGGGCCTCGAAGTGGGGGTCGCCCGCGGTCTCGCCTCCCTCGTAGACAGGCGCTCCCGCCACGTCTGCCTCGATGAACAGCCGCACCCACTCGGCGCGCGTGCGCCCGGCGAAGATCCCCGCGAGTTCGGCGCGCAGCTCGTCGTTGCCGTAGTCGTGGTCGGCCGGAGGCCGGCCCGGCCAGCGCTCGAACAGGTCGGGCCGTCCGACGGCCTGGCAGAAGTTCTTCCAGAACTTGGTCTCGGTCGCCATCAGCAGGACCGGGCCGTCGCTGGCGGCGTAGTACTGGTAGCGCACGTCCACGCCGGGCAGGTCGGCGTCGCCGCTCTTCCCCGCGCCTTCCGCCGACGCCTCCAGGGCCTCGAGCAGCTCCGCCAGGTCGGGATCGTCGGGCTGGGGACCGTGCCGCGCCAGTGCGTCCTCGTAGGCGATGCGCCAGCCGTTCCAGACAGCCCCGGCGTCGGCCTGGCCGACTTCGATGTAGCTGGGCTCGCCGCTGGAGCGCGCCCGCAGGATCGCCGAGACCAGCCCCAGCGCGGCGTACAGCGGGGCGGCCTCGATCCCCTGCCAGACGTGTCCCGCGGGCCGCGCCGGCCGGCCGTCGACCCGGCGCGGCTGCGCGAGTCCGGCGAACGAGTCGAAGGCCAGGCCGTGCGAGCCCAGGTCGCGGTACGGACCGTCCTGCCCCCAGCCCGAGACGCTGGCGAAGACCAGGCGCGGGTTGACCTCGAGCAGCGCCTCGTAGCCCAGCCCGCGGCGTTCCAGCGCCCCGGGGCGCATGCCCTCGACCACGGCCTCGGCGCCCGCCACCAGCTCGCGGAATACCTGCGCGCCCTCGGGCCGGCGCAAGTCGAGCGCGACGCTGCGCTTGCCCCGGTTCCAGCGCCAGGTCGCCAGCGCCTCCCCGCGGTAGGGCTTGGCCAGCAGGCGCGCGGGATCGCCGATCCCGGGGGTTTCCACTTTGATGATCTCGGCGCCCAGGTCGGCCAAGTGCATGCCCACCGCATCGGGGGCGAACATGGCCACCTCGACCACCCGGACACCGCTCAGCGGCTCGGCGCTCATCGCCGCGCAGGATCGACCGGCCGCCGCGGGCGGTCAAGCCGGCGTCCGCGACTCGCGCTCCCCGGCTAGGCGGTCTGCGCGCCTCGGACCAGGCGGCCGGGCAGGGCGCCGGTGTGCTCGCCGTCGCGCCAAGTGACCTCGCCCGAGACGACCGTGGCGTCGTAGCCGCGCGCGCGCTGCACCAGCCGGCGGGCGCCGGCGGGCAGGTCGTGGGCCAGCACGGGCAGTTCGAGCTGGAGCCGTTCGAAGTCGATCACGTTCAGGTCGCCCTTCTTGCCGGGCGCGATCACGCCGCGGTCGTTCAGCCCGTACAGCTCCGCCGTGTCGCGGGTCATCTTCTTGACGATCCACGGCAGCGGCAGCCTCGGGCCGCGCTGGCGGTCCCGGCCCCAGAGCGAGAGCAGCGAGGTGGTCATGCTGGCGTCGCAGATCGAGCCGCAGTGCGCGCCGCCGTCGCCCAGGCCGAAGGCGCTGTGCGGGTGCTGCAGCATCTCGCGCGCGGCCTCCAGGTCGCCGTCGCTGTAGCCGATCATCGCCAGCATCAGGAGCTGGCGCCCGTCGAGCTCCAGCATGGCGTCGTAGAGGACCTCCTTGGGGTCGCGCCCTTCGCGGGCCGCGATCGACTGGATGCTGGCCTCGGGCGGGGGCTCGTAGTCCGGCGGGTCGCCCAGAGGGAAGATCTTGTGGAAGCTGGTCTCCATCTGGCGCGTGATGGCGGCGATGCGCGGGTCGGCCTCCGGGATCTCCTCGTCCAGGATGCGGCGCCGGATCTCGGGGTCGCGCAGCTTGGCGACGCGTTCGGACAGCGGCAGCCTGGCCAGCTTGCGGTAGGTCGGCTTGGAACTGAACGGGTGGTGCGTCTGGTGCCCGATCAGCAGCATCCCCGGCCGCGAGGCGACCTGCGGGCGCAGCCGGGAGCCGTCTTCGGCGGCCTGGCTGCAAAGCTCCAGCACGCGCTGGTACTGCCGCTTGTCCAGGTCGTGCTGCGTGAGAGCGAAGGTGACCGGCCGGCCGATCTCCGCCGAGAGCTTGCGCATCCAGGCGACTTCCTTGTCCGGAGCGGCCAGGTCCTCGCCCATCACCCCGGCCGGAGCCAGCTCGTACAGGCCCATGCCCAGTTCGCCGAGCACGCGGCCGATGCCGAACAGCTCGTCCTCGGCCGCGAAGGTGCCGGGGACGGGCTCGCCGTCGATGGCGCGGTGCAGCAGGGTGCGTGAGGTGGAAAAGCCCAGCGCGCCCGCCTGGATCGCCTGCTTGACGATCGCCGCCATCCGCTCGATGTCCTCGGGCGTGGCCGGCTCGTTGCGCGCGCCGCGCTCGCCCATCACGTAGGTCCGCACGGGGCCGTGCGCGACCTGCGTGCCGATGTCGAGCACCCGCCGCTGCTCTTCGAGCACGTCGAGGTACTCGGGGAAGCTCTCCCAGCCCCAGGTCATGCCCTCGGAAAGGGCGGTGCCGGGGATGTCCTCCACGCCCTCCATCAGGGCGATCAGGTACTCCTCGCGTCCCGGCTCGACCGGCGCGAAGCCGACGCCGCAGTTGCCCATCACCAGGGTGGTCACCCCGTGCCAGCTCGAGGGCGTCAGCAGCGGGTCCCAGGTCGCCTGGCCGTCGTAGTGCGTGTGCACGTCGACGAAGCCGGGCACGACCAGCTTGTCGCTGGCGTCGATCTCCTGGCGGGCCGGGCCCAGATTCGGGCCCACCTCGACCACGGCGCCGTCTTCGATGGCGACGTCGGCCGGGCGCGGCTCGGCGCCGGTTCCGTCGATCAGGGTTCCGTTGCGGACGATCAGATCGGCCATGGGAGCTCCCCCGTCGTGAGGCGCCGCGGAAGGGCGCGCGGGGCTACCTTAACGCGCTCCGGAGGCGTTCGTCGAGGGTCGGGGGCGCTTCACAGAGATTCGGCCGGGACGGCCAGTTCCTCGGCGAGACCGGTCAGCGTGGGCTCGATCTGGTCGGTGCCGAGAGCGAAGCCCAGCGCGATCACCTGTTCGACACCGGCGTCGCGGTAGGCCTTGACGTCGTCGAGGCCCACGGGCCGCATGGGCGAGACCGCCACGTGGATCTCATCGCGGGTCCGGCCCTGTTCCGCCAAGTGAACGTCCAGGCGCGCCAGCAACTCGGCCATGCGCTCGGGCGTCTGGCCGGCGGAGTTCCAGCCCTGGCCCTGTTCCGCCACGCGCCGCAGCGCCGGCTCCGACTCGCCGCCGAAGAACAATGGCGGGTGAGGACGCTGCACGGGCTTGGGTTCGAAGTGGCAGTCCGGCAGCTCGTAGAATTCGTCCGCGTAGGCGCCGGCCTCGTCGCTCCACAGGCGCTTCATCACCTCGACGTAGGAGCGGTTGCGGGCGCCGCGCCGCTCGAAGGGCGTGCCCGTCGCGCGCATCTCCTCGGCCAGCCAGCCCACGCCGATGCCCAGGTCGAGCCGGCCGCCGGAAAGCCAGTCGACTCCCGCGGCGGCCTTGGCCGTGTACACCGGATTGCGTTGCGGCAGGATGATGACGCCGGTACCGAGCCGGATGCGCGAAGTCAGCGCGGCGACGAAGTGCAGCGCGCCGAGCGGTTCCAGCACCCCGACGGGGCCGCCGGGCATGCGGCCGTCGGGCGAGTAGGGGTACTTCGACTCGTACTCGTCGAAGAGCACCACGTGCTCCGGGGCCCAGAGCGCGTGGAAGCCGCAGTCCTCGGCGACGCGCGCGTACTCGGCCACGTACTCGGGGGTCGCCAGCGGAATGGCGAACGGGGCGAACAGACTGATTTTCACGCCGGATCCTCCTCGGGCGAACCGGTTCCCGCCACTCTAACCGAATTCCGGACACCTCCCGGGGTTGCGGCGGGGCTGCGCGGACGGTCGCGGTGTTCCACAATCGGAGGCCGGCTAGTTCGGAGAAGCCCATGCACGATCTGGTGATCCGGGGCGGAAAAGTCGTAGACGGCAGCGGCGCCCCCGCGCGCGGCGCCGACGTCGCCGTCGACGGCGACACCATCCGCGCCGTCGGGCGGGTCGGCGCCGGCCGCCGCGAGGTCGACGCCGACGGCGCGCTGGTCGCGCCGGGCTGGGTCGACATCCACACCCACTACGACGGCCAGGCCACCTGGGACGGGGAACTGGCGCCTTCGAGCCACCACGGCGTGACCACCATCGTGATGGGCAACTGCGGGGTCGGCTTCGCCCCCGTCCGGCCCGGCACGGAGTCCTTCCTGATCGAACTGATGGAGGGGGTCGAGGACATCCCCGGTCCGGCGCTCCACGCGGGCATGGACTGGCGCTGGGAGTCGTTCGACGAGTACCTCGCCGCGCTCGAGTCGCGCCCCCGGACCCTGGACGTCGCCGCGCAGGTCGCCCACTCGGCGGTGCGCGCCTACGTGCTGGGCGAGCGCGCCCACGCCAACGATCTTTCCGACGCGGAGATCGCCGAGATGGCGGCCGTGGTGCGAGAGGGCATCGAGGCCGGGGCCTTCGGCTTCTCGACCTCGCAGACCCGCGCCCACACTTCGCGCCACGGCCTGGTGCCCGGCACCTTCGCCTTCCGGCGCGAGCTGGTGGCGATTGCGCGCGCGCTGGCGGACGCGGGCCACGGGGTCTTTCAGTGCGTGTCGGACGAGACCAGCCTGGGCAACGACGCGGCGGTGTTCGACGAACTCTGCGACACCGGGGTACCGATCACGTTCTCGGTCGCGCAGATGCCCCGCGAACCCTGGGGCTTCCGCGAATCGCTCGACCACGCGCGCGACTCGACCGCCGCCGGCCGCCCGATCGCGCCGCAGGTCCCGGCGCGCCCCACGGGCATGCTCTACGGCCTGCAGAGTTCCTTTCATCCCTTCGTCTCGCATCCCAGCTTCGAGCCCCTGCTGAACCAGCCGTTGGAGCGGGTCGTCGCAGAGTTGAGGCGGCCGGAGCTGCGCGCGCGCCTGCTGGCGGAAAGGCAGCGCTTCGAAGGAACGATCTGGGACGGCCTGGCGCGGGTCTGGAGCCGCATGTTCAAGCTGGGCGACCCGCCCGACTACGAGCCGCCCCGCGAGGCCAGCGTCCAGGCGGCGGCCGAGCGCGAAGGCCGCAGGCCGGAAGAAGTACTGCTGGACTGGCTGCTCGAGGACGAAGGCCGCGCCTTCGTGTTCGCGCCGCTGGGCAGCTACTACGCCCACGATCTCGAAGCGGTGCGGGAGATGCTCGAGCACCCCGCCGCCGTCGTCGGCCTGTCCGACGGGGGCGCGCACTGCGCGCTGATCTGCGACGCCAGCTTCCCGACCTACCTGCTCGCGCACTGGACGCGGGACCGCACCCGCGGGCCGCGCCTGCCGCTGGAGCGCGTCGTCCACCTGCAGACCCAGGCCCCGGCCCGCACCTACGGACTCCACGACCGCGGCCGGATCGCCCCGGGCCTGCGCGCGGACTTCAACCTGATCGACTACCCGGGGCTGAAGCTGCACGCGCCCCGGATGGTCTTCGATCTGCCGGGCGACGCGCGGCGCCTGATCCAGCGCGCGGACGGGTACCGGATGACTTTCCAGTCCGGGGTTCAGACCTTCGCCGACGGCGAGCCCACCGGCGCCCGGCCCGGCCGCACCCTGCGCGCCGGCCCGCGCGGCCCCGGCTACGCTCTCCACGCGCCGCGGGCCTAGCCGGCTCTCGGCCCCGGGGCGCCCCGGGCCGGATCGCTACGCCCTCGGGGCGGCGCGGCTCAGGACTCGCCCGAGAGCGCCTTTTCCACCGCCTCGAAGACGTCGGGACCGAGGTCGCCGCGGGTGCCGGCGGCGTTGGCCTTGACCTGCTCGGGGCGGGTGGCGCCCGCGATCACCGACGAGACGACCGGGCGGCTGGCCAGCCAGGAAAGAGCCAGCTCCAGGATCGTCAGACCGGCGTCCGCCGCCACCTTTTCGAGCCGCTCGACCACCGAGAGGTTCTCGTCCGAGACGAAGTAGCCGTACATATTGCGCATCATCTCGCTGGCGCCGAAGCGCGACCCCTCGTCGAACTTCTCGCCGCGGCGGTACTTGCCCGTCAGCGCGCCGGAGGCCAGCGGGAAGTAGGGCATGATGCCCAGCCCCGCGTGCTCGCAGGCCGGCACGACCTCGGCCGCGATGCCGCGCTCCAGCAGGCTCCACTCGTTCTGGATGGTCACGAAGGGGCGCAGCCCGCGCGTCTTCGCCTGCCAGTCGGCCTCGTTGATCTGCCAGCCGGCCAGGTTCGATCCGCCGATGTAACGCACCTTGCCCTGGTCGACCAGCCGGTTCAGCGCGTCCAGCGTCTCTTCGATCGGCGTGTCGGGGTCGGGCATGTGCAGGAAGTAGACGTCGATGTAGTCGCTCCCCAGGCGCTTGAGGCTGGCCTCCGCCGCCTGCATCACATAGCGCCGCGAGCCCCCGCCCTGGTTCGGGCCGCGCCCGGTCGGCACTCCGAACTTGGTGACGATGACGGCGTCCTTGCGCCGTTCGCCCAGCGCCGCGCCCAGGAAGCTCTCCGACTTGCCGCCGCCGTAGATGTCCGCGCTGTCGAAGAAGTTGATGCCCGCGTCGAGCGCGGCGTCGACCACTTCGCGGGTCGCGGCCTCGTCGATCGTCATTCCGAAGTTGTTGCAGCCGAGCCCGGCCAGCGAGACCTTGAGTCCCGACTTTCCCAGAGTCCTGAATTCCACGGGATTCCTCCGCCGCCGTTGAAGTCGTCCC
>JAGWBS010000011.1:17023-52819 GCA_021295775.1 Pseudomonadota bacterium
GTGGCGGGCGCTGGGCGCCGCCGCGGCTTGTGATCGGCTCACGGGCTGCGCCACACTCGGTCGCTGGAGGTTGCCTATGCGGGCGCTGGTCATCGGGGGCACCGGCCCGACGGGGCACTACATCGTCAACGGGCTGCGCGAGCGCGGCCACCGCGTGACGATTCTCCACACCGGCCGCCACGAGCTGGAGGAGATCCCGGACGACGTCGAGCACGTCCACACCGATCCCTTCGACGTGGACAAGGTGGACGCGGCGCTGGGAGCGCGCCGCTTCGACGTGTGCGTGGCGATGTACGGACGGCTGCGGCGCCTGGCCGAGTACTTCGCCGGGCGCACCGGGCAGTTTCTGTCGGTGGGCGGCGTGCCGGCGTACCGCGGCTACATGAACCCCGAGCTGATGGAGCCGGCGGGAATGCCCGTTCCGATCCCGGAAGACCTGCCTCTGGTGCGCGACCCGGGACACGACGAGAAGGGTTATCGCATCGTGCGCACCGAGGAGGCGGTCTTCGAGCACATTCCGCGGGCGACCCACTTCCGCTACCCGCAGGTCTACGGAGCCTACCAGCCGCTGCCGCGCGAGTGGTGCGTGGTGCGGCGCATCCTCGACGGGCGCAGCCGCATCATCGTGCCCGAGGACGGGCTCACGCTGCAGCACATGGGCTACGCCGAGAACCTGGCCCACGCGCTGCTGCTGGCGGTCGACCGGCCGGAGGCCGCCGCCGGGCAGATCTACAACTGCGCGGACGAGGAGGTGCCCACGCTGCGGCAGGCGATCGAGCGGATCGCCGAGGCGCTCGACGCCCGGCTCGAGATCGTTTCCATGCCCTGGTCGTTGGCCGTCCCGGCCCGCCCGCTGATCGCACAGCGCCTGACCACCCACCGCGTGCTTGATCTGACCAAGCTCAAGTCCCAGCTCGGGTACCGCGACCCGGTGCCGGCCCGCGAGGCCCTGGCGCGCACGGCGCGCTGGCTGCGCGATCACCCTCCCGCCCCGGGAGGGCCCGAAGAGATGACCCTGCAGGACGCTTTCGACTACCCCGCGGAGGACCGGCTGATCCAGGCCTGGGAGAGCGCGCTGAGCTCGGTGCCCGAGATCCCCTTCGAGCCCGAGCCCGGTCTCACCCTGGGCTACAGCGGCCCCGGGGGGCGACCGCGGGGGCAAGAGCGCTTCGATCCCTGACCTCGAGCCGAACGGAGAGCTATGTCCATGCGAATCGATTTCGGAGCGGAGCCCGGCGGACCCCTGGCGGGCATCCGGGTGCTCGATCTTTCGACCATCGTCTCGGGACCGCTGTGCGGACAGATCCTGGGCGATCTGGGAGCCGACGTCGTCAAGGTGGAGGCGCCGCGCGGCGACTCGAACCGCCACCTGGGCGGGCAGGGACCCGGCGGCGTCTCCGGCTACTTCGCCCAGTCCAACCGCAACAAGCGCAGTGTCGTGCTCGACCTGAAGCGGGAGCCGGCCGCCGAGGCAATGCGGCGCCTGGCCGCGCGCGCGGACGTCCTGCTGGAGAATTATCGCCCGGGCGTGATGGAGCGGCTGGGCCTGGGTTACGAGCGCCTGCGGGGGGACAACCCGCGCCTGGTGTACGCCGCGGTCAGCGGCTTCGGACCGGACGGCCCCTACGCCGCTCAGCCCGCCTACGACATGGTCATCCAGGCCCTCTCCGGGTCCGCGAAGATTCTCGGGAGCGAGCGCCAACCGCGCCTGGTTCCCAATCTGATGGCCGACAAGACCGCGGCGCTCAACGCCGCCTACGCGATCGCGGCGGCGCTGTTCGAGCGGGAGCGGACCGGTGAGGGACAGCGCATCGACATCCCGATGCTCGACGCCTTCTCCGGCTTCCTGCACCTCGACCGGATCGGCGCGCGGGCGTTCGCGCCGCCGGCTCGGCCGGGGGAGGAGCCCGAGCCCCCGCAGGACACCGGCTACGGGGAATTGCTGTTCCGCGCCTGGGAGACCCAGGACGGACACGTGGTCGCGCTGGTGGTCGAAGATCACCAGTTCCAGGCCTTTTGCCGCGCCGTCGAGCGCGTGGACGCGATCGCGGACGAGCGCTTCGCGGGGATGCTGGCGCGCGTGCAGAACGCCCGCGAGCTGATCGTTTTCATGGAAGCGGAGATCCGGCGCTTCTCCACGGCGGAACTGGTCCGCCGGGGCCACCGCCTGGGCGCGCCCATCGCGGCGGTGCACGGCCTCGACGGGTTCCTGAACGATCCTCAGGTGAAGAGCAGCGGGATCGTGTTCGACCTCGACCACCCGGGGGTCGGGACGATCCCGGTGCTGCGCAGCGCACCGCGCTTTTCGCGCACGCCCTCCGACGTTCGTCGCCCGGCGCCGCGACTGGGGGAGCACACCGCCGAAGTGCTGCGGGAAGCGGGGCTGAGCGAGGACGAGATCGCCGAGCTGGACGGCCCGGAACTCTCCTGACCCCGGGGCACGGGCGAGAGCGGCTCCCCGCGGCGCGTCATGGCTGACCGTGCAACCGAACTTTGGTATTTTGTGGGCGCAGAGATGACCAAGGGGGTGACCCATGCCGGTAGGCAAGAGCCGCCAGAAAAATTCGAGCGAGGTCGTGAGTATGACGCAATCACAGGCGCCTCAATCCTTCCTGGACCGGGACACCTCGTTCGAGGGCAAGATCGCCTTCAACGGGAACATCCAGATCGACGGTCAGTTCAAGGGAGAGGTGAGATCGGACGGAACGCTCGTCATTGGAGAGGGAGCGCAGGTCGACGCGAGCGTCAATGTCTCGAACGCGATCATCCACGGCGAGTTCAAAGGCGAGATCACCGCGACCGAGCTGATCGAGATCGGTCCGAGTTCCCGCGTGGCCGGAGAACTCCGGACCACCAATATCCAGATTGCCAAGGGCGCACTCGTCAACGCCCAGATCGAGATGCAGCCCGCCGGCGATTCCGGGGTCATCACGTTGCCGACGGAGACCCGGGAGGAGAGCATCGCCGACTGAGCGGTCCCCGGGTGTTCAGCTCGGGTTCCGCCGTGTCTCCGCAGGGCCGCCGGGACGCTGGGCCAGCGACCAGCGCTCCGCCCCGCGCACGGCCAGCAGCATCCCGAACGCCGCCCCCATTCCCGTGGCGGCGATCCCGAAGACCGACGAGTACCCCCAGGCCGCGGCGGCGTAGCCCAGCCCGAAGTTGCCCGCCGCGAAGCCGACGTTGAACGAGCCATTGACGATGGCCACGCTCTTGCCGCGCTCGTCGGGGTCCGTGCCCTGCAGGCCCATGGCGTTGAACGCCGGAAAGAACGCCCCGTGCACGACGCCGAAGAGCGCGCCCAAAGGGATGAGCCAGGCGCTCGTGGCCCAGGGGACGAGCGTCAGCAGCAGGGTGTAGCCGCCCACCGCCCCCGTGGTCGAGAGATAGCGGTCGAAGCGGTCGAGCCAGCCGCCGAAGAAGACGCGCACCGCCATCGCCACCGCGGAGTAGCTCACCAGGAACGGCGCGACCCGCTCGATCCCCCGCTCCAGCACGAACGGCTGGATGAAGACCATCAGCCCGGACACGGCGACGCCGACCATCGACACCACGAAGAGCGTTCTCCACGCCACGCCGCGGCGCAGGAAGCTCGCCATGCCCGCCGCGGGGACCGGCCGGCTCGCTGCGCAGGTCGTGCGGTTGCGGATCCAGAACGAGACGACCCAGGCGCCGGCCGCGCAGACCGCGGAGGCGACGAAGACCGGCGACCAGCCGGAGCTGTCCGCGACCGACTCCACGACCAGCGGTACCGTGGCGCTGGTTCCGTGCATGGTCGAACTGAGCACGGCGAGCGCCTGTCCGAGGCGCTGCGGGACGTAGTCGGCGACCAGCGTGCTGGCGGCGATGAACACGCAGGCGAAGCCGACGCCCTGCAGTCCGCGCAGCAGGTACACGGCCGGGCCGAGCTCGTCGACCCAGGCGAAGGCCAGCGCGGATCCCGTGCTCACGGCGTTGCCGATCAGCAGGAAGAGGCGGCGCCCGAAGCGGTCGATCCCGGCGCCGACCGTGGGCACCAGGACGACCACCGCCACGCTGTACATCGCCGCGATCGCCCCGATGTCCGGCGCGGCCGCCTCGAGTTCGGTCGCCAGGAACTTGGGCAGCAGCACGTAGCACGCCTGGGAGGCGCCGAACAGGGCCTGCATCGCCAGAATGCGGACGAACGCGGAGGTGAGGAGCGGCTGGCGCGAGCGGGGCACGCGCGCAGCCTACTCCGTGTTCCCCGCTGCCGCCGCATCTGCCAAGATCGCAGACTCGATTCGGAGGAACGCGAATGGCGAACGAGCGCGAGCGGCACGAGAGGCTGATGAGCGGGGCGGCCTGGGAGGACTTCTGCGAGCGGCTCAAGGCGCTCGGGTCGGAAGTGCTTCGCGACGACGTGCCCGACAATCCCCTCGACCGGGCCGAGGGCTACCGGCACCTGACGCGTCTGCTGGGCTACTCGCTCCACCTGGCGGTCGAGCACTCCGACACGGACCGGCCGTTGTTCCACCCGCACCCCGGGCTGGCCTGGAAGTGGGGCGGCGAGAATCCCGACAATCTGTACCTGCACGCCGCGATCGACGGCCGTCACAGCTACCGGATCACGGGCAACCGCGGCAGCGTGCACGATTTCATCGTGCAGGCCGGCTCCTGCAACGAGATGGAGGCCCCCGGGACCGGCGCGCGCCGCTTCCGTCCGACGATCGTGCCCTCGGAGATCGCGGCGCACGAGATCGAATTCGATCCCGACGGCGGCTTCGAGATCTGGGTCGGTCCGGACGAGCGCCCCGGCCACTGGCTGCGCAGCCGGCCGGACACCGGCTGGGTCAACGTCCGGCTGTACTACCGGGACTGGGACCGCGAGGAGCCCGCGCGCTTCTTCATCGAGCGCGTCGATTTCGACCACGCCCCTCCTCCGCCGCTGTCGCCGGCGGACCTGGCCGAGCGCCTGGACGACGCCCTGGCCTGGGTCGAGCACGGCATGCCCTACTGGACGGGCTGGACCCACAAGAACCACCTGACGCTGCCCGAGAACTCGGCCATTCCTCTTCCCCAGCCCGACGAGGGCGTGGCCGCGATCCGCTACGGCGTGGGCCGCTACGACCTGGAGCCGGAAACGGCGATGATCTTCGAGTGCGAGGTGCCCCGGGCGAGCTACTACCAGGTCACCTTGCTGAACTTCTGGTTCGAGACGCTCGACCACGCCAACCACCAGAGCTGCCTGAACGACCACCAGATCCGCCCCGACCCGGACGGGCGCTTCCGTCTGGTGATCTCCGAGCGCGACCCCGGCGTGCCCAACTGGCTCGACCCCGCCGGCCATCCCAACGGCCTGATCCAGTACCGCTGGGTGCACTCCGAGACCAACCCCGAGCCGAGCTGCCGCCGCGTCCCTCTCTCGGAACTGCGCGACGCGCTTCCGCCCGAGACCCCGCAGGTCACGCCGGAGCAGCGCCGCGAGTCCCTGCACCGCCGCCGGCGCCACGTCCTGAGGCGCTACAACTTGGGGTAGGAGCGGCGCGGGCGTCCTAGTCGAGGCTCTCCAGGACTGTCGAGATGCCCATGCCGGCGCCGATGCACTGCGTGGCGAGGGCGTAGCGGCCGCCGCTGCGGCGCAGTTCCTTGGCCACCGTGGTGACCAGGCGCGCGCCGGTCGCTCCCAGGGGGTGGCCGATGGCCAGCGAGCCGCCGTTGACGTTCACGCGGTCCATCGGAATGCCGAGTTCGCGGATCGACGGGATAACCTGGGCGGAGAACGCCTCGTTGAACTCGACCCGGTCGATCCTGTCCGCCTCGATGCCGGCCTGCCGGAAGGCTTTCTTGGACGAGACCACCGGCCCCAGGCCCATCAGCTGCGGCTTGACCCCGCCGACGGCCATGCCGGCGATCCGAGCCAGCGGCTCGAGCCCCAGCGCCCGAGCCTTCTCCGCGCTCATCAGCAGCGCGGCGGTCACGCCGTCGTTGGTCGGGCAGGCGTTGCCGGGCGTGATCAGGATGTCGCGTCCGCCGTGGCTGACCACGCCGCGGATCGGGTTGAGCGCGGACAGCTTCTCCAGCGTCGTCCCCGGGCGGATGCACTCGTCGCGCTCGAAGCCCACGCTGGGGCCGGTCTCCTGCTCGAGCCAGTTGCCCTCGTCGTCGTAGACCGGGTCCTCGACTTCGAGCGGCACGATCTCGTCCTTGTACGTGCCCGCCTCGAAGGCCGCGTGGGTCTTGGCGTGGCTCTCGACCGCGAGCTGGTCCAGTTCCTCGCGCCCCAGGTCGTAGGTTTCGGCCACGTTCTGGGCGGTCTGGAGCATGCTCTGCAGCCAGGGCGTGTTACGGATGTAGTCCGGGAAGGGCACCGAGAAGTACTCGTCGTGGTCCTCGGCGGGGTCGCGCTGCGCGTCGTTGAGCTCCGTCAGGCGCGGGTTCATGGTCGTTATCCGGGTGGGGCGGCTCGAACCGGCGCCGAGTCCGCGGCCCATTCGCTCCACGCCCATCGCGACGCCGCAGTCGATCTGGCCGAGCTGGATCGACATGGCAATGCGGTGCAGGGTCTCCATGCTCGAACCGCACTGGCGATTGGAATGGAACGAGCAGACCTCCAGCGGCAGGCCCGCCAGGCGCGGGATGGTGCCCAGGTAGTTCCATTCCCCGTGGCCGGCGACGTTGCCAATCCCGACGTCCTCGATCTCGCGGTCGCTCAGCTTGGGGTGGCGGTCGAGCAGGGCGCGCAGCACCGTGGCGCCCGCGTCGTCGAGCCGCGTGGCGACCAGCTTCCCGCGCCCTCCGCGCGAGAACGCCGAGCGCGCTCCGTCCACCAGTACGACGTCTCTGACCTGCATTCCATCCTCGAAGGCTGTTGAAGGTCGCCTATGATGCTGGATCGCTTCCCTCCTGTCGCCCTGGCTGGACCGCGCGCGGGCGCGGCGGACGCGCTAGGCTGCCGGGATGGTCGACAAGGCAGAGGCCCGCCACGCGATCTCGGCGCTGATCTACGGCTACGCGGACGCCCTCGACACCGGCGATCTCGACGGGGTCGCCGGCTACTTCGAGCACTGCGTGATTCGCGTCCACGACACCGGCGACACTTTCGAGGGAACGGCGGGCGTACGGGAGATGTTCGCCCGCCACACGGCCTACTACGACTCCGAAGGCCTGGCGGACCCCGAATCGCCCCAGAGCCACCCGCACACCAAGCACGTGACCACCAATCTGGTGATCGAGGTGGACGACGGCGGCGGCAGCGCCCGAGCCCGGTCTTACTTCACGGTGCTCCAGGCTCGGCCGGGATTCCCGCTGCAGATCGTGATCGCCGGCCGCTACCACGACCGCTTCGAGTGCATCGACGGCGAGTGGCGCTTCAGCGAGCGCGTCGAGTTCTGCGACCTGATGGGCGACCTCTCGCACCACCTGCGCGAAAATCCGCTCGAGCGCCCGGACGAAGACTAGCGGGATCGGAGCGGGTTCGTCCCGCTCGGGCTCCGCGGCGCCGGCCGGGCCTCAGGCGGCGTTCGCTGGCGGCTCCGCCACGCCCGCATCGACCAGCGCGCCCTCGACGAACTGCCAGACTTCGCGCGACCAGACGTAGCTGACGTGCGAGCCGCGGAACCACTCGATCCGCGGCTCTCCCCAGTGCCGCCACAGCGACAGGGCCTGCTGGGGGGTGGCCACCCGGTCCGCCACGCCCGCGTAGATGAACAGGCGCTCGCGCGGCGTCAGCGGCTTCAGCGTCAGGGGAGACACCAGCGCGTGCAGGCGGTGGGCGTTCTCGCCGAAGAGCTTCTCGTCCTTGGCCAGCTTGCGGATCGACTTGGGCGCGTGGTCCACCATCGAGCGCGGCAGGTCCGAGGGGGGGATTCCGGCGATCACGCAGTCGAGGTCCGGTTCCAGGCCGGCCACGATCCCGGCCGTGTAGCCGCCCAGGGACACGCCGTGCAGCGCGATCGACGGGGCGCCCTGCGCGCGCACCCAGGACAGGATGCGGCGCACGTCCCAGATCGCCTGCGAGAGCCCGTACAGGTTGTGGATGAACTCCAGCGAGATCACGCCCTGTCCGCTGATCCGCCCCTGCTTGCGCGGGCCGTGCAGCGGGAAGACCGGGTGGATGACGTTGAGGCCCAGCTCCTGGTGGAAGTGCCAGGAGCGGAAGCCGGCCAGGTCGCGGGGATAGCCCATGCCGAAGCCGTGCAGGTTCATCAGCCAGGGCCGGGGCTCGCCGGGGTGGCGTAGCACGTAGGCGCGCGCGATGCGGTTGGCCTCGAACGCCTGCCAGCGCTCCCGTGCCGGCATGCCGCGGCGCGGTTCGTAGACGCTGTGGAACGACATCTGTTCGTAGTTCCGCCAGCCCCAGCGCTTGGTCTCGATCAGCGGCCGTTCCAGTCGCGGCGGGGAGCGGTGGAAGCGCTCGACATCGCCCAGCGCTCCGACGTGGGAGAGCCACGCCAGCGCCTGCTCGACCTCTTTGCTGGTGCGCCAGACGTCCTCGTGCGAGGGGCGCAGGCGCAGCGAGCGCAGCAGCGCGCCCGTCAGTTCGTCGATGAAGACGCAGCCCACCAGCCCCATCGTGGGCAGCGGGCGCGGGATCTCGGCGTCGTCCCCGGTCCGCACCTGGGACTGCAGCGCGTTGGCGATGAAGCTCCATGTGCGCGGTACGGTCAGCGCAACGTCGACGCCCGGGAACTCGCGGATCCGCTCGCCGAGCGTGCTCATGGCTTGCTCGGGGGTCTCGGCGAAGGCGGCGCTGGAGCTGTCCAAGACGGGCGGGAGACTAGCACGCACCCGTACCGGCCGCCGTCGGCGCTGCGGCGCGCGCGACGCTGAGCTGGTAGGCGAGGTAGCGCAGCACCGCCCGCGCGCTGTGCTGCCCCCGCAGGCCATTGAAGACCTCGAAGGCGTGCTGCGCCCCGGGCAGCTCCGCGTAGGCGAGCGAGGGGGCGCCCGAGGCCCGGAACGCCTCCAGGAAGTGGTGCGTCCCCTCGACGTACGCCAGCGAATCCAGCGCTCCATGCACCACGAAGAAAGGCGGCGCACCGGGGTGGAGGCGCGCGATCGGCGAGCCCCGCTCCCAGGCGTCGCTCGCCTCCGCCAGCGGCCGCTTGAGGAACTGCTCGGCGATCAGGCGTTCCATCCCGTCGTCGTTCTGGATCGAGTGGCGGTCGACCAGGTCGAAGGGCGCGTAGAACGGAATGCAGGCCTGCAGCGAGGTGTCCACGTTCTCGAAGCCCGGCTGGTACTCGGGATCGCCGGGCGTCAGGGCGGCCAGCGCGGCCAGGTGGCCCCCGGCGGAGCCGCCCGTTACGGCGATGTAGCTCGGATCCGCGCCGTATTCCGGGCCGTGCTCCCGGATCCAGGCGATCGCCCGCTTCACGTCGATCAGGTGCTCGGGAAAGGTGGCCGCCGGGCTGAGGCGGTAGTTGGCCGACACGCAGACCCAGCCGTGCGCGGCCAGATGGTAGAGCAGGGGCAGGGCCTGGTGCTCCTTCTGCCCGTAGGTCCAGGCCCCGCCGTGCACCTGCAGCAGGACGGGACAGTCGCGCGCGCCGGCGGCGGGGCGGTACAGATCGAGCTGGTTGCGCTCGCCGTGCGGACCGTAGGCGAGATCGGAGATTCGCTCTACGCGTGGATCGCGGAAGCCGAGCGGAAACAGGACGCGCGCGGCTTCGATCGGCTCGTCGAGGGCGGCGGCCCAGTCGGCGGAGATCGACGCGCGGTAGTCCTCGCCCAGACCCTCGACCAGGCCCGCCTCCAGCACCTCGCCGGCGCCGCGCTGCCTGCGGGCGAGATCGATCCCGATCAGTCCGGCGACCCCGCAGGCCCCGAGCCCGAGCCGGCCCGGCCAGGCGTCGAGCCCGCCGCCGGCGCTCAGAGCGGCGCACCCCAGCACGGCGACGGCCAGCCCGTGCAGGGGCAGTTCGCTGGCCAGCCAGCCCGCGAAAAAGCCCGGCATCCGCAGCCAGGCCGGGTTCCGGGGCGGCCACAGGCCGCTGAGCGCGACCGCCAGGCAGAGTAGGCCGAAAATCGCCAGCAACCAGGACATCGTTCCCCAGTCTGGCCGACCCGCCGGCCCCTCGTCCACTCCGCCCGCGCCCCGCGCCGCGAGTCTCTATACTCGCCCCAAGCGCCGAGGAGCAGTATGCGTCAGCTATCCGGAATCGACGCGGCCTTTCTCGCGGTCGAGACGCCGCGCTGGCCCATGCACGTGGCCTGCGTGACCATCTTCGATCCCTCGCGGGTGGAGGGCGGCTACAGCGTCGATCGGCTCAAGCAGACCCTGCGCGAGCGAATGCACCGGCTGCCTCCGTTCCGCCGCCGGGCGGTGGAGGCGCCGCTGGGTCTGGCGCGGCCCTACTGGGTCGAGGACCCGGAGTTCGACCTCGACTTCCACGTGCGGCGCATCGCGTTGCCTTCCCCCGGAGGCCCCCGCGAACTCTCCGAACTGGCCTGCGATCTCTACCGCCAGCTCCTGGACCGCCGCCGCCCGCTGTGGGAGTGGTGGGTGGTCGAGGGCCTGCGGGACGGCCGGGTGGCCTCCTTCTGGAAGATTCACCACGCCTGCATCGACGGCATGACGGGAGCGGGGATGCAGGAGGTCATGTTCGACTCGGAGCCGGACCCGCCCCCGTTGGAGGAGCCTCCCGGCTACCGCTGGCGGCCCGAATCGATTCCCAGCGACACGCGCATGCTGCTGCGCTCGCTGCCCTGGTTCGCGCAGACGCCGTTCCGCCTGGCCCGGGAAGTCGCGGAACTGGTCCCGACCGTGCGGGACCTGATCACCGGAGGCCACACGGAGAGCATCCCCACCAACGTGCCCCGGACTTCGTTCAATCACGCGGTCTCGCAGCAGCGGCGCTTCGCCTTCACCAGCGTCTCGCTGAGCGACGTCAAGCGCGTCAAGAACGCCTTCGGCACCAAGGTCAACGACGTCGTGCTGTCGATCTGCGGCGGGGCGTTGCGGCGCTACCTGCTCGAGCGCGGCGAACTTCCGGCCGAGCCGCTGATCGCCTCGGTGCCGGTCAACGTGCGCGGCGACAGTTCTCCCGGGGACGGCAACCAGATTTCGGGACTGATGACCGGGCTGGCGACCGAGCTGGCGGATCCGGTCGAGCGCCTGCGAAAGATCTACGCCAACACCCAGGCCTCGAAGGTGATGCACGAGGCGCTGGGCGCGCAGACCATCATGAATCTGGCGGACACGCCTCCCCCGATGCTGCTCTCCATGGCGCTGGGCTTCTACGCCCGGACCGGGCTGGTGAACCGGCACCGGCCGCTCTTCAACGTGATCATCTCCAACGTGCCGGGACCGCGGCAGCCGCTGTACTCGTTGGGAGCGGAGGTCGAGGCCTTCTACCCGATGGGTATCGGCTTCGACGGAGTCGGTCTGTTCATCGGGCTGATGAGCTACCGCGACCAGATCGATTTCGGCCTGCTCGCCTGCCGCGAACTCGTGCCCGATCCGTGGTTCATCTCGGAAGGAATCGAGCTCGAACTGCAGGATCTGGTGAAAGCCGCCGACGCGCAGGTCGAAGCCGCTCCCGGGGACGACGCGCCATGAGCGGCCGCGGCCGCAGGGAGCGCCGGTGACGAAGCCGCGCCGTACCGTGCTGACGACCGGCGCCAATTCGGGGATCGGACTGGCGAGCGTGATCGAAGTGGCGCGCCGCGGCTACCGCTCGGTCGGCAGCGTGCGCTCGCAGGAGAAGGCCGAAGCCGTCCGCAGCCAGGCGCGGGAGGCGGGCGTGGAGGTCGAGACCGTCCTGCTCGACATCGCCGACGCCGAGGCCGCGAGCCGGGTCGTCGAGGAGGTCCGTCCCGAGGCGCTGGTCAACAACGCCGGCTACATGAGCTACCGCGCGTTCGAGGACACCGACGAATCGGAGGCCCGCGACCTGCTGGAAGTGCTGCTGGTCGCGCCGCTGCGGCTGGTCCGCCTGGCTCTGCCGCACATGCGCGCTGCGGGCTGGGGGCGGGTGGTCAACGTGTCGTCGATCTCGGGCAGCATTCGCTTCCCGATGATGGGCTGGTACCAGGGCGCCAAGAGCGCTCTGGAGGCCGTCTCGGACGCGCTGCGCATGGAGCTGGCGTCGGACGGGATCGCGGTGGTGGTCGTGCAGCCCGGATCGTTCAAGAGCGGGGTGATCGACGACATCCAACGCGACACGGAGAAGTTCAAAGACTCGCGCTACGCGCCGTCGTACCAGCGCATGCTCGAGGCGCTGAACTCCAGCGAACGCTTCTGGGGCAACCCCGAGCGGGTGGCGAAGGTGATCGCGAACGCGCTCGACGCGCGCTCGCCGGATCCGCACTACGTGGTCGGCGCTGACGCCTGGCTCAACCGGCTGACCATGCCGGTCACGCCCACCCGGGTGCGCGACTTCATGCTGCGCAGGATGCTGCGGCTGTAGGCGCTCGGACGGCCGGACGGCCGCGGAAGGAACAGACATGCAGCAGCTCTCCGGCATGGACGCGGCGTTTCTGGCCGCGGAGACGCCCACCTGGCAGACGCACGTGGCCTCGGTGACGCTCTTCGACCCGAGCGGGGTCGAGGGCGGCTACCGGGTGGAGCGGCTCAAGGAGACGCTGCGTTCCCGGCTGCATCTGATCCCCCCGCTGCGCTGGCGCCTGGTCGAGACGCCGCTGGGCCTCGGACTGCCCTACTGGATCGAGGATCCGGACTTCGACATGGACTACCACGTGCGCCGGATCGCGGTTCCGTCGTCGGGAGGGCGCCGCGAACTGGCCGAGCTGGCCTCGGAGATCTACCGGCGCCGCATGGACCGGCGCCGCCCGCTGTGGGAGTGGTGGGTGATCGAGGGACTGGAGGACGGCTGCGTCGCGGGTCTGTTCAAGATCCACCACGCCTACATGGACGGCGTGACCGGGGTCGCCATGCAGGACGTCCTGTTCGATTCCGAGCCGGACGCCCCGCCCGTCCCCCCGCCGCCGCCGGACGAACGCTGGACTCCCGAGCGCGTTCCCGGGGATTTCGAGCTGCTCGCGCGCTCGCTGCCGTTCTTCCTGGGCACGCCGCTGCGGACGCTGCGCAACGCCGCCTCCATGCTGGGCTCGCTGCGCGGCCGCTCCAGCGGAGGCGAGGAGGCCTCGGCCGGCATGCCCATGCGGGTCCCGCCGACCTCGTTCAACCAGGTGATCACCCAGCACCGCAGCTTCGCCTACACCAGCGTCTCGCTGTCGGACGTCAAGCGGGTCAAGAACGCCTTCGGCACCAAGGTCAACGACGTGGTGCTGGCGATCTGCTCGGGCGCGCTGCGGAGCTATCTCCAGCGGCGCGGCGAACTGCCGGCGGAATCGCTGATCGCGTCGGTGCCGGTGAACATCCGCCCGGACACGAGCCCGGCCCACGGCAACCAGATCTCCGGCATGACCGCCAGCCTGGCCACGGAAATCGCCGACCCGGTCGAGCGCCTGCGGCGGATCCACGCCAGCACCCAGGCGTCCAAGCTGATGCACGAGGCGATGGGCGCGGACATGCTCACCCGCCTGGTCGACACCCCGCCGCCGATGCTGCTCTCGCTGGCGGTGCGCTTCTACGCCAGCTCCCAGCTCGGGAACCGCGTGCGCCCGCCCTACAATCTGGTGATCTCCAACGTGCCGGGACCGCCCACGACCTTCTACCACCTGGGGGCCGAGGTGAAGGGCGTCTACTCGATGGGCATCTGCTTCGACGGCGCCGGTCTGTACATCGGTCTGATGAGCCACCGCGGCCAGATCGACTTCGGGCTGCTGGCCTGCCGCGAACTCGTTCCCGACCCCTGGTTTATCGCCGACGGCATCGAGCGCTCCCTGGGCGAACTCGTCACCGCCGCCGGGGCGGACGAGGAGAGCGAGCCCGAATGACCGACGGGCGGCGGATCGAGGTCCTGGAAGCGCTGGAGAAGCGGGTCCTGTGGCTGGCCTCCTGGACGATCCACCACGCGAACCATCTTCGGCCGAAGCGCGACGGGCTGAAGGTGGGCGGTCACCAGGCGTCGTCGGCCTCGGTCGCCACACTGATGACGGCGCTCTACTTCGACGTTCTGGGCGAGCACGACCGGGTGGCCGTCAAGCCGCACGCCGCGCCGGTCTACCACGCCATCCAGTATCTGCTGGGGCGCCAGACGCGCGAGAAGCTGGAGGCGTTCCGCGCGCTGGGCGGGGCCCAGTCCTATCCCTCGCGCACCAAGGACGGCGAAGGCGTCGATTTCTCGACCGGCTCGGTCGGTCTGGGCGTCGGCGCGACGCTCTTCGCCGCCATGGCCCAGGACTACCTGCGGCTCAAGGGGCTGGGTGGAGAACCCGGCCGCATGATCGCGCTGGTTGGCGACGCGGAACTCGACGAGGGCAACATCTTCGAGGCGCTGCTGGAGGGCTGGAAGCATGACGTCCGCAATCTGTGGTGGGTGATCGACTACAACCGCCAGAGTCTCGACTCCATCGTCGAGGACCGGCTGTACCAGCGCATCGACTCGCTGTTCGAGAGCATGGGCTGGCGGGTGGTGACGCTCAAGTACGGCCGCGCCCTGCAGGCCGCCTTCGAGCGCCGGGGCGGGGACGCGCTGCGCGACTGGATCGACGGCTGCAGCAATAGCCGCTACTCCGCCCTGGTGTTCAAGGGCGGGGCGGGCTGGCGCGAGCAGCTGCGGAGCGACATCGGCGACGTCTCGGGCGTGCGCGAATTGCTCGACGAGCACGACGACACTTCGCTGCACGCTCTGATGACCAACCTGGGCGGACACGACATGGCCTCCGTGCTCGACGCCTTCCACGGCGTCGAGGACGACCGGCCGACCTGCTTTCTGGCCTACACCATCAAGGGCCGCGGACTGCCGTTCGAAGGCCACCAGGACAATCACGCCGGGCTGATGAGCCCGGCCCAGATGGAAAGCTTCCGCGGCCAACTGGGGATCGGACCCGGACAGGAATGGGAGCCGCTGGCCGGCCTGGACGGTGGCTCGGCCGAGGCGCGCCTGGCCCTGGACGAGACCCGCAGGCGCCTCGGAGAAAAGCGCCGCCTCACGGCCCGGCCGGTCCCCGTCCCCGACGCGCTGGCGACGCCGCACGGCAACCCGACTTCGACGCAGGAGGGGTTCGGCCGGCTGCTGAGGGACATCGCGCGCCGGCATCCCGATCTGGCTGACCGCATGGTCACGACCTCTCCCGACGTCACGGTCTCGACCAACCTCGGCGGCTGGGTGAACGCGCGCGGCGTCTTCGACCGCCGGGAGCGCACCGATCTTTTCCAGGACGAGGAACTGCGCTCGGCCCAGAGCTGGACGGCCTCGCCCGCCGGACAGCACATCGAGCTGGGAATCGCGGAGAACAATCTCTTCCTGCTGCTCTCGGGCCTGGGCCTTTCGCACTCGCTTTTCGGGGAGCGGCTGCTGCCGGTCGGCACGCTCTACGACCCGTTCATCCTGCGCGGCCTGGACGCGCTCAAGTACGCCTGTTACCAGGACGCGCGTTTTCTGCTGGTCGCCACGCCCTCGGGTCTCTCGCTCGCGCCCGAGGGCGGCGCGCACCAGTCCCTGATCACCCCCCTGATCGGCCTGGGCCAGCCCGGTCTCCGGGCCTACGAGCCCGCCTACACCGACGAGCTGGCGGCGATCCTGAGCCACGCCTTTTCGTACCTGCAGGCGGAGGACGGCGGTTCGGTGTACCTGCGTCTGTCTACGCGGGTGCTCCAGCAGCCCGAGCGCGAGATGGATGCGGAGCTGCGCTCGCGCATCCTGCGCGGCGCCTATTGGTGGACGCCCCCCGAGCCGGGCGCGGATCTCGCGCTCGTGTACTGCGGAGCGGTGTCCCCCGAGGCCCGCGGCGCGCTCGAGCGCATCCGCCGGGACGCGCCTGGAGCGGGACTGCTGGCGGTGACCTCCGCCGACGTCCTGCACCAGGAATGGCGCGCGCGGGGACCGGAGAGCTGGATCGCCGAGCTGCTCTCGGAGCTGGCTCCGAGCCCGCGCCTGGCGACGATCATCGACGGTCATCCTGCCACGCTTTCCTGGCTCGGCTCGGTCTGCGGCGGCCGCGTGGAGGCGCTGGGGGTGGATCGTTTCGGCGAGTCCGGAGACATCCCCGACCTGTACGCGATGCACGGTCTGGACCAGGAGAACATCGAGGCCGCCGGCCGGCGCCTGCTGGCGCTGGAGATCCCGGCTCGAGCCGCGGCCGGGTCCGCCCGCGCGGGGTCGGACGGGCGCGCGGCCCCCTCGGAAGCGGCCTGCGACCTCACCCAGCTCGCCCGGCTGCGCGAGCATTTGGAGAAGGTCGAGCCGGCAGCCGGCCTCGGGCTGGACGCGTTTCTGGTGCGGGCCGCGGCGCTGGCGTGGCTGGACGTGCGCGGTTCCGACGCCGGAGCCGTGGACGTGGGCTTGCTCGACGACGGTCCCGAGGTCGCGGTCGTGCGGCGCGCCTCTGAGAGGCGCGTCGCCGAGATCGCCCTCGATCTGAGGGATCCGGGCACGCGGGGTCCGGATCCCCCGCCGCTGGTGGTCGTCACGAGTCCCGCCGGCGGGTCCCCGGCCGGAAATTCCTCGCTACGCGTGTGCCTGTCGGCGAACGCGGCGGGAGCGGCGAGGCTCAGCGCCGATCCGCCCACTCCCGAGGGCACGCGGCTGGTCGCCGGCATCGTCCGCCGGCTGGAAGATCCGATCGGACTGATGCTCTAGCTCGAGTCCGGCGCCGGGCGGACGGCCCGGGCCCGTGCGTGGGCACGGTCCGGTCCGTACAATGGCGCGCCGATGCGGCCGCTGCTTCACTTTCTGGCGATCGGTCTGGCGCTTTTCGTGGGCGACCGGGTGTTCGGCGCGTGGCTCTCGGAGCCGGAGCGCGAGCTGGTCCGGATCGACGCCCAGCGCGTCGAGGAGGTGCGCCGGCAGTGGATCGCCCGCACCCGCTCGCTGCCGACCGAACTCGAGCTGCAGCGGCTGGTCGAGGCGGAGGTCGACGACGAGATCCTGTTCCGCGAGGCGGTGTCGCTGGGCTTCGTGGAGACGGACCCGGTGGTACGCCGCCGGCTGGTGCGCAACGTCCAGTTCCTGGGCAGCGACAGCGAGGACGAGCAGGAACTCTTCGAGGAGGCCCTGGCGCTGGGCCTCGACCGCAGCGATCCGGTGGTGCGCCGCCGGCTGGTCCAGCGGATCCGGATGGGCGTCTCCGGAGCCGCGCGGCGCGAGCCTCCGACCCCCGAGGAGCTGCTCGCCCGTTACGAACAGAGCCGATCGCGCTACGTCGCCCCGGCTCGCGTCGGGCTGACTCACGTCTACATGAGCCGCGACGCGCACGGCGCGGAGGCGGTCGGGAGGGCGCGCGAGCTGCGCCGGCAGATCGCCGAGCGAGGCGTGGAGGTCGATGCCGCCGTGCGCCTGGGGGATCCCTTCCTGCGCGGCCACCGCATGGCCTCGCGCTCCGAGCGGGACCTGGCGGGGGTGTTCGGTCCGGCTCTGGCGAAGGCGGTCTTCGAGCTCGATCCGCAGCGCTGGTCGGAGCCGATCGAGTCCGCCTACGGCTTTCACCTGGTCTGGATCGAAGAGCGCGTTCCGGCCCGCCAGCGCCCCCTGGAGGAGGTCGAGTCGCAGGTCCGCGAGGAGATCTTCTTCGAGCGCGAGGCCCGCGTGATGCGCGAGACCCTCGACCGGCTTCGGGCCTACTACGTGGTCGAGATCGGTTGGCCCGCCGCCTCGTCCGACGAACAGGGAGGAGCCTGATCGGGCGCCCCCGCGCGCCTCAGACGATCTTCTCATGCAGTCCTTCGATCCATCCGCAGATCGGCTCCGCGCCGTCTCCAAGCGCCGGCGGTCGCTCCTCAAGCGCGGCGGAAAGTGCGCCGCTGCGGCGCTCGCGCTGGCTGCGGCGCTGCTCGCCGGTCCGGTCTCGGCCCACCCCCTGGCCCCATCGCTGCTCGACGTGCGGCTTGCCCCCGACGGCATCGCGGAGGTGATCTTCAAGACCCCTTCGATGCGCCCCACCGGGACCTCGATCGAACCCTTGCTGCCCGCTCACTGCCGCGAGGTCGACGTGCCGAGGGCGAGAGAGGAAGGCACCGCGGCGATCTTCGAACTGCGCTTCGACTGCGGAGAGAGCGGATTGGTGGGTCACGAAATCGGCTTCACGGGACTGTCCGAGTCCCGCACCAACGCGCTCCTGCGCGTGGAGCTGCCGGACGGCCAGGTGGTGCGCACCGTGTTGCACGGCGATCAGCCCCGGCTGAGGGTCCCGGCCGAGCCGGGCTGGATCGAGACCGCGCGCGACTATCTCGGGCTGGGCTTCGGCCACATTCTGGGTGGGGTCGATCACCTGCTTTTCGTCGCCGGCCTGCTGCTGCTGGTCAGCGGCGTGCGCATGCTGGTGGAGACCATCACGGCGTTCACGATCGGGCACAGCGTGACGCTGAGCGCGGCCGCACTCGGCTGGGCGCAGGTGCCCTCGGGTCCGGTCGAGGTCGCCATCGCCGTCAGCATCCTGTGGCTGGCGGTCGAGATCGTCAGCCGCCACAGCGGCTCGCCGACGTCCGCCTGGAGGCGCCCGCGCAGCATGGCCGGCGGCTTCGGACTGCTGCACGGCTTCGGCTTCGCCGGCGCCCTGTCCGAGATCGGCCTGCCGCAGACCGAGATCCCGCTGGCGCTGGCCAGCTTCAACCTGGGGATCGAACTGGGGCAGCTGGCTTTCGTCGGCGCGCTGATCGCGGCGGCCTGGGCGCTCCGGAAGGTCCGCCTGACGCTGCCGGACTGGAGCCGGACGGCCGCGGCCTACGCGATCGGTTCGCTGGCGGCGTTCTGGATGTTCGAGCGCGCCGCCGGACTGCTGTAGCCCCCGCACGCGCTGCGGTCTATCCTTCGCAGCCGTGTCTGGGAATCGATGGACTCGCGGCTGGCTGCCGCTGTTGGGGGCGGCCGGCTTTCTGTGGTGCTCGGCGCCGCAGACGGAGACGGTCTGGGTGCACCCGGAGAAGAGCGGCTCCGACCTGTTCCGCGAGCGTGAGGTCTGCCTCGGACAGGCGGCGGCGCTGAGCGAGCGGGGCGGCAGCCCCTATGTCTCGGCGGTCGACGGCAGCGTGCGCTTCTACGAGTGCATGCAGGAGCGGGGCTGGCACCGGGAAGAGCGGGTCGTCGTCGAGCCGGAGTAGACCAAGGCATGCACCACAACCTGGGGCGGATCTTGAGCAGCCGGGCTCGGGTGAGCGGATCGCTCGAGGCCCTGGTCGAGGTGGAGCGCGGTCGCCGCTTCAGCTACGCGGAGCTCAACGCCCGCTCCAACCGCGCCGCGCATCTGCTGCGCGAGCAGGGCGTCCGCGCGGGCGACCGCGTGGCGCTGCTGATGGGCAACGGCGTGGAGTACCTCGAGAGCTACTTCGGCACCGCCAAGCTGGGCGCGGTCACGGTGCCGCTGAACTGGCGGCTGGTACCCGACGAGCTCGAGTTCATCCTGCGGGACTCCGGCGCCAGCACGCTGATCTTCGACGCGGAGTTCGCCGCGACGGCCGAGGCGCTGTCGGGCCGGGACCTCCCGGTTCGTCGCTGGCTGTGCGTGGGGGACGATCGGCCGGGGTTTGCCTCGGACTACGCGGCCCTGCTCGAAGCGGCGCCCGAGCTCGAGCCCAAGCTGGGCGCCGCCGACGAAGACCTGCTGTTCCTGATGTACACCTCGGGGACGACGGGCCGGCCCAAGGGAGTCGTTCACACCCACGACTCCATGTTGTGGTCGTCGCTGACCGTGCTCACCACCGCCGAGATCCGGCGCCGCGACCGCTACCTGCAGATGCTCCCGCTGTTCCACATCGGCGCGCTGACCCCGTCGATCGCCACGCTGCACATCGGCGGAACGCTGGTCATGCTGCGCCGCTTCGATCCGGACGCCGTGTTCGAGGTGATCGAACGCGAGCAGGTCACCACGGGGCTCGCCGTGCCCGCGATGCTGCAGTTCATGTGGGCCTCCGGGCGGCGCGCCTCGGCGGATCTTTCGACGCTGCGCAGTCTGCTGAGCGGCGCGGCGCCCGTCCCCGTGTCGCTGATCCGGCAGTACGCCGAGATCGGGGTCGAGATCCAGCAGGTCTACGGCCTGACCGAGTCAGGCGGGCCGGCCTGTCTGGTCGGTTCCGAAGACGCGCTGCGCAAGGCGGGCTCGACCGGACCCGCGTTCATGCACACGGAGGTGCGGGTGGTCGACGAGGGCGGCTCCGACGTCGGCCCCGGCGAAGTCGGAGAGGTGATCATCCGCGGCCGCCACGTGATGAAAGAGTATTGGAACCGGCCGGAGGCGACCGCGGAGACGCTGCGCGGGGGCTGGCTGCACTCGGGCGACCTCGCGACGGTCGACGCCGACGGACACGTGTACATCCGGGACCGCGCCAAGGACATGATCATCAGCGGCGGCGAGAACGTCTATCCCGCGGAAGTGGAGGACGCGCTGGCCTCGCATCCGGCGGTGCTGGAGGTGGCGGTGATCGGCATGCCGTCGGCCAAGTGGGGGGAGAGCGCGGCCGCGGTCGTGGTGCGCCTGCCGGGCCAGGAGCTCGAAGCCGCGGAACTGCTCGCCTACGCGCGCGAAAAGCTGGCCGCCTTCAAGCTGCCCCGGGTGGTCGAGTTCGTGGACGCGCTGCCGCGCAACCCGACGGGCAAGATCCTCAAGCGCGAGCTGCGCGAGCGCTTTCCCGGGCCGGCCCCGGAGTAGAGGTGGCGGAGCCGAGCCGGGTCCGGGACTTGCTCGGGCGCCAGTCCGCCGGCGGCGAGGTTCGCGTGCGCGGCTGGCTGCGCAGCGCGCGCCACGCCAAGGCCGTGAGCTTCCTGGACGTTTCGGACGGCTCGTGCGTCGGAGGGGTGCAGGTGGTCGGGGCCCCCGGGCTTTCCAACTACGAAGCCGAAGTCCGCAAGCTGCGCACGGGCTGCGCGGTGATCGCCGAGGGCGAGCTGGTCGAGTCCCCCGCCCGCGGACAGCGCTACGAGATCCAGGCGTCCCGGATCGAGGTCGTCGGCTGGGTGGGCGACGACTACCCGCTGCAGAAGAAGCGCCACAGCTTCGAGTTCCTGCGCGAAATCGCGCACCTGCGACCGCGCACCCGTTCGATCGGGGCGGTGCTGAGAGTGCGCAACGCGGCGGCGATGGCGATCCACGAGTTCTTCCAGGAACGCGGCTTCATGTACCTGCACACGCCGATCATCACCACCTCCGACGCCGAGGGGGCGGGCGAGATGTTCCGCGTCTCGACGCTCGACCCCGCGTCGCCGCCGCGGACCCCGGCGGGCGAGGTCGATTTCACGAGCGACTTCTTCGGAAAGCCCGCGCACCTGACCGTCTCGGGCCAGCTCGAATCCGAGATCGGCGCGCTCGCCCTGGGCGACGTCTACACCTTCGGCCCCACCTTCCGGGCCGAGAACTCCAACACGCCCCGTCACCTGGCGGAGTTCTGGATGGTCGAGCCCGAAATGGCGTTCTGCGACCTGCGGGGCAACGCCGATCTGGCGGAGAGCTTTCTGCGGGGCCTGATCGCGTCCGTCCTCGAGCGCTGCCCGGAAGAGCTGGAGTTCTTCGACGGGCTCGCCGACGGGAATCTGATCGACGCCCTGAGGCACATCGCCGAGAGCCCCTTCGAACGGCTCGATTACTCCGAGGCGGTCGAGATCCTGGAGCGCAGCGGACAGAGCTTCGAGTTCCCCGTGGCCTGGGGGAACGACCTGCAGAGCGAGCACGAACGCTACCTGAGCGAGCGCCACGTCGGCCGGCCGCTGATCGTCACCGACTACCCCAAGGACATCAAAGCCTTCTACATGTACGTCAACGACGACGGGCGCACGGTGCGGGCGATGGACGTGCTGGTGCCGCGGGTGGGAGAGATCATCGGCGGCTCGCAGCGCGAGGACCGGGCGGAGGTCCTGGAGCGCCGCATCACGGATTGCGGGCTGTCGCCCGCGGACTACGCCTGGTATCTCGATCTGCGCCGGCACGGCTCGGTCCCGCACGCCGGCTTCGGCCTGGGCTTCGAGCGCGCGGTGCAGTTGATCACCGGCCTGGCCAACATCCGCGACGTGGCCCCGTTCCCGCGCGTCCCCGGCTACGCCGACTTCTGAAACGCTCAGGAGAGCTGGACGACGGGGGCGGGGCGGGTTTCGACCAGATCGGCGTAGAAGTCGTTGCCCTTGTCATCGATCACGATGAAGGCCGGGAAGTCCTCGACTTCGATGCGCCAGATCGCCTCCATGCCCAGCTCGGGGTACTCCTGGACCTCGACGCTGCGGATGCTGTGGTCGGCCAGGCGCGCGGCCGGACCGCCGATCGAGCCCAGATAGAAGCCGCCGTGGCGGCGGCAGGCATCGCGCACCTGCCGGGAGCGGTTGCCCTTGGCCAGCATGACCCGGCTGCCGCCGCGGCTCTGGAAGAGGTCCACGTAGGAGTCCATGCGACCCGCGGTGGTCGGCCCGAACGAACCCGAGGCCCGGCCCTCCGGCTTCTTGGCGGGACCGGCGTAGTAGACCATGTGGTCCTTGAAGTACGCGGGCAGGTCTTCGCCGGCGTCAAGCCGCTCTTTCAGCTTGGCGTGGGCGATGTCGCGCGCCACGATCATCGGCCCCGTCAGGGACAGGCGCGTGGCGACGGGATAGCGGCTCAGCTCCTCCAGGATCTCGCTCATCGGCCGGCGCAGGTCGACGCGGACCACCTCGCCGCCCAGTTCGTCGGGGGAGACGTCGGGCAGGTAATGCGCGGGGTGGGTCTCGAGCTGCTCCAGGAAAACGCCCTCGCGGTCGATGCGGGCGAGGATCTGGCGGTCGGCGGAGCAGGACACGCCCAGCCCCACCGGGCACGAGGCCCCGTGGCGGGGCAGGCGCACGACGCGCACGTCGTGGGCGAAGTACTTGCCGCCGAACTGGGCGCCGATGCCCGTCTCGTTGCAGAGCTTGTGCACCTGCTGTTCGAGTTCGAGGTCCCGGAACGCGCGCCCGTGCTGATTGCCGCTGGTCGGCAGGGAATCCAGGTAGTGGGTGCTGGCCAGCTTGACGGTCTTGAGCGTGTACTCCGCCGAAGGGCCGCCGATCACCAGCGCCAGGTGATAGGGGGGGCAGGCCGAGGTGCCGATCGAGCGGATCTTCTCGGCGCAGAAGGCCAGCAGCGACTCGGGGTTCAGCAGCGCCCTGGTTTCCTGGTACAGAAAGCTCTTGTTCGCCGAGCCCCCGCCCTTGGCGATGAAGAGCAGCTCGTACTCGTCGCCCGGCTCGGAGTAGATCTCGATCTGCGCCGGCAGGTTCGTGCCGGTGTTCTTCTCGCTGTACATGTCGAGCGGGGCGAGCTGGGAGAAGCGCAGATTGCGCTGCTGGTAGGCGTCGTAGATGCCGCGCGAGAGTGCCGCGGCGTCGTCGCCGAACGTCAGCACGCGCTCGCCCTTGTGCGCCATCACGATCGCCGTGCCCGTGTCCTGGCAGCCCGGCAGCTCGCGGCCGGCGGCGATGTTGGCGTTGATCAGCAGTTCCAGCGCCACGAAGCGGTCGTTGTCCGACGCCTCGGGGTCGTCGAGGACCTTGCGGAGCTGCGCCAGGTGGCTGGAGCGCAGCAGGTGCGAGACGTCGTCGAACGCCTGCCGGGCGAGTTCGCGCAGCGTCTCGGGCTCGACGCGCAGGAACTCGCGCCCGTCCACTTCGAGCACCGAAACGCCCTCGGAAGTGAGCTTGCGGTACGGGGTCGAGTCACGCCCCCGCTCCAGCAGCGGCTGGTAGTGGAATTCGCTCATACGACCTCCCGGCGCACGGATCTTAGCAACTCGGGCACCGGGCGGCGCGCGGATTGCACCTGCCTCGGAAACGCTGTTTGGGTTTCTTCAAGCTTCGCAAGGGCACTGGTTTCGATCGAAATCGCCAGTTTCAAGCTTTGGTCTTCAGATCATCCGCCGGGAATCGAGGAATTACACAGAGATTTCGACAATCGAAGCTCTGAAGACGGGAAATGCAGTCGTAAAAGTCGACTTCTTGAATTGAACTGTCCATATGCGGAAGTCAGCTTGATAAAAACGACAGCTTTGCCTAGAAAATGCAGCTCTTCCGCTTTCGAAGGCGCGCTTTGCGGCCCGTTTGCGGAAAAAATGCGTTTGGGGAGGTCCAATTGCAGCCGAAAACGCCGACCGGCGCGGAAAAACTGGTCCAGTGCCTGGAACGCGAGGGCGTAGAGTACATTTTCGGGCTCTCCGGGGGAGCGGCCATGCCGATCTTCGACGCCCTGGTGGACTCCAAGATCGAACTCGTCCTGGTCCGGCACGAACAGGGCGCGACCCACATGGCGGACGGATACGCCCGCGCCACGGGCCGGCCGGGAGTGGTTCTGGTCACCTCGGGACCCGGCGCGACCAATACGGTGACCGGCTTGCTCACGGCTCTGATGGACTCGGCCCCGATCATCGTGATCTGCGGCCAGACCATCTCGCCCATGCTGGGCAAGGACGCCTTCCAGGAGGCGGACGTCACCGGGATCACCTACCCGGTGGTCAAGCATTCCTACCTGGTGAAGGAAGCGGCGGCCATCCCCCGGATCGTGCGCGAGTCCTTCCACCTGGCGACCAGCGGCCGGCCCGGCCCGGTGCTGATCGACGTTCCCAAGGACGTCAGCCAGGGTCCGTGCGACGCCCCCTTCACCGAAGAGCTCGACCTGCCGGGCTACGGCGTGGTCGGCCGCGCCGATCCGCGGGGGATCGAGGCGGCGGCCGGGCTTCTGGCCCGCTCCCGGCGCCCGCTGCTGTACGTCGGCCACGGCGCGGTGATCTCGGACGCCGGCAAGGCCGTCACGACGCTGGCGGAGAAGCTGCGCGCGCCGGTCGTGAACACCCTGCTGGGCAAGGGCGCGGTCGACGAGACGCACCCTCTGCACCTGGGAATGATGGGCATGCACGGCACGGCCTACGCGAACAAGGCCGTGGTGGATTGCGACCTGATCATGTCGATCGGCGCGCGCTGGGACGATCGCGTGACCGGCCGGGTGACCGAGTTCTGCCCGACCGCGACCAAGATCCACGTGGACATCGATCCGGCCGAGAACGGCAAGATCATCGTCCCGGACCTGTTCATCGAGGGCGACGCGCGGCTGGTGATCGAAGACCTGATCCCGCTGGTCGAGATGCTGGACACGCACGAGTGGCTCGAACAGTGCAACCGCTGGCGCCGCCGCTACCCGCTCAAGTACCCCCGGAAAGGCGGGCTGCGCGCCCAGCACGTGCTCGACCGGCTCCATGCCCTGACGCGCGGCGAAGCCGTCCTGACCACGGACGTCGGCCAGCACCAGATGTGGGCGGCCCAGTTCTGCCTGTCGCGCTCGAACCGGCACTGGATCTCCAGCGGGGGCGCCGGGACCATGGGGTTCGGGTTCCCGGCGGCGATCGGCGCGCAGTTCGCCCGCCCCGACGACGAGGTCTGGGCGATCGTCGGCGACGGCGGCTTTCAGATGACCCAGGCGGAACTCGCCACCGCCCAGATTCATCGGCTTCCGGTCAAGTGCCTGATCATCAACAACAATTTCCTGGGCATGGTGCGGCAGTGGCAGGAGCTGTTCTACGAGAACCGCACCTCGGGCGTGGATCTGGTGGGCAACCCCGACTTCGTCAAGCTGGCCCAGGCGTTTGGCGTGCAGGCCTGGCGGATCCGCCGCGCCGGCGACGTCGACCGGGTGCTGAAGCAGGCCCACGAGTACCGCGAAGGTCCGTGCGTGGTCGTGGCCGAGGTGGTCAAGGAGGACAACGTCTTCCCGATGATTCCGGCGGGGGCCGCGGTCCACGAGATGCTGATCGAGGCGCCCCGGCACCGCCTGGACAAGCCCGAGGGGAGCACCTGATGAGCGCACAGCCAGAGCCCGCGCCCGTCGAGCTGCCGCCGCTGCACACGCTCTCGCTTTTCGTCAACAACAAGCCCGGCGTGCTGGTGCGGGTCTCGCTCGCGTTCGCGCGCCGGGGCTTCAACATCGAGAGCCTGGTGGTCAGCGAGGGCAAGGACGAGCGTTTCTCCCGCATCACCATCACCTGCCGGGGCGATCGGGCCACGCTGGACCAGATGGTCCGCCAACTGGCCAAGCTGGTCGACGTGGTGCACGCCATCGACCACACCGGCGAGGAGGCGATCGAGATCGAGATCGCCCTGATCAAGCTCGAGGGCGGGGTCGAACAGCGCACCCAGATCTTTCAGATCGTCGAGCACTACAAGGCCAAGGTGGTCGACTTTGGCCACGACTCGCTGGTCTTGCAGGTCCAGGGTTCGAGCGAGAAGATCGACGCCTTCGTCGAGCTTCTGCGGCCCTTCGGCATCCTGGAGCTGGTGCGCTCCGGCAAACTGCTGATGGCGCGGGGGCGGCAGACGACCTGAACGCCCGGGATCGCGCGACATGCAGGGTCGGGATCGCGTAAGATGCGCGCCCCGCCTCCTCCGGGGGCGGAGGTGTGGCGTCCGCGGCCGGCTTGCGGTCCCCGGGCGGCCGGAATCCAGACTTTCGTGTGAAGGAGTCCCGCGATGGCGATCAGTGCAGGCGATCGGGTGCCGAGCGTGAACCTCAAGGAGCTGACCTCCGAGGGCATTCAGGACGTCGCCACCGACGAACTTTTCGGGGGCAAGAAGACAGTGATCTTCGCGGTGCCCGGCGCGTTCACTCCGCTGTGTTCCGCCCAGCACCTGCCCGGCTTCATCGACCACGCGGACGCGATCCTCGCCAAGGGCGCGGATCAGATCGTGTGCGTGGCCGTCAACGATCCGTTCGTGATGGACTGCTGGGGCCAGGACCGCGGCGCCGGCGACAAGGTGCGCCTGCTCTCCGACGGCAACGCCGAGTTCGCGCGGGCGATCGGGCTGGAGATGGACGGCAGCGGAGCCGGACTGGGCACGCGCTGCAAGCGCTTCGCCGCGATCGTGGACGACGGCGTGGTCAGTCTGATCAACGTGGACGAGAGAGGCTTCGAGGGCAGCAAGGCCGAGACGATCCTCGCCGCCCTGTAGCCGGCGGCCCGGACCGCCCCGCGCCGCTCGCGCCCATCCTCGACAGGAGCGGGAGTGCCTGGCTCGATCTCTGTGACCGCGCGGCTGGCGGATCGTATCGGAAGGCTCGCGACCCGTCCCATCTTCTACGGCCTGGCGGTCGGCCTCCTCTCGGGGCTGGTGGCGGTGCTGTTCTTCGTGGGGCTGGAGTTCGCCAGCCACTACACGTTCGGCACGCTGACGGGCATGCCCCAGCCCGTCCCCCCGGGAGACGATGTTTTTCCCGCGGGATCGGTGGCCGAGGCGCCTCGGCGCTGGCTGTACTTCTGGCTGCCGGCGATCGGCGGCCTGCTGTCGGGGGTGCTGGTCTACTGGCTGGCGCCCGAGACCGAGGGCCACGGCACGGACGCGGTGCTGGCGGCCTTCCACCGCGGGCGCGGCCGGGTCCGCGCGCGCGTGCCCTGGGTCAAGGGAGCGGCCACCATCCTGACGCTCTCCAGCGGCGGCAGCGCGGGCAAGGAGGGACCGATCGCGCAGATCGGGGCGGGCCTGGGCTCCTGGCTGGCCGAGCGTCTGCGGCTGGGCGTCCGAGAGCGGCGCATCCTGCTGCTGGCGGGCATGGCCGGCGGCCTGGGGGCGATCTTCCGCGCGCCTCTGGGCAGCGCGATCACCGCCATCGAGGTGCTCTACCGCGAGGACTTCGAGTCCGACGCGCTGATCACCTGCGTGATCTCCTCGGTGACGGCCTACGTGCTTTTCATCCTGCTGCTGGGCGGCGAGCGGATCTTCCTGGTGCCCGCGTTCTCCGTGGTGACGCCGATCGAGATGCCCGGCTTCCTGCTGCTCGCGCTGGTCACGGTTCCCGTCGGGCGGCTGTACATCGGCGTGTTCTACGCCACCCGCAACCGGATCTTCCGGCGCCTGCCGGTGCCGCGCTTCGTGCGCCCCGCGCTGGGCGGCCTGGGCGTCGGGATGATCGGCCTGTGGGTGCCCGAAGTCTACGGGGCCGGCTGGGGCTACATTCAGGAGGCGCTCAACGGAAATCTCGCGCTGGGCGTGATCGTCGGCATCCTGGTCGCCAAGATCGCGGCGACCTCGTTCACGATCGGGTCGGGCGGGAGCGGCGGCGTGTTCGGTCCGACGCTCTTCATCGGCGGGATGCTCGGCGGGGCGATCGGCTACGGCGGCCAGCTGATCGCGCCGGAGCTCTTTCCCCACCCCGCGGCCTACGTGCTGGTGGGCATGGCCAGCTTCTTCGCCGGAGTGGCGAGCGCGCCCATCGGCGCGATGCTGATGGTCACCGAGATGAGCGGCGGATACGCGCTGCTGCCGCCCCTGATGCTGGTCTCGGTGGTGGCGATCCTGCTGATGCGCCAGACATCGATCTACGAAAACCAGTTCAAGAACCGCTTCCAGTCGCCGGCTCACGTCGGCAACCTGACCATCAACGTGCTCGAAGAGATGAAAGTCTCCGACGTGTTCTCCGCCGGCGACCCCCCTCCGACGGTCGGACCTTCGACCCGCTTCGACGCACTGCGCCAGCTCATCCTGGTCAGTCCGGAGGCGACCATCCCCGTGATCGCGGAAAACGGCAGCCTGAGCGGTCTGGTGACGGCCGAGCAGCTTCGCCCGCTGATGGACGAGCGCCGGCTGGGCGCGGTGGTCGTGGCCGGCGACATCGCCGCTCAACCGGTCTACGTGCTGCCCGACGACGATCTGTACCGGGCGCACGAACTCTTCCACGGTTCGGGATGCCCGCAGATCCCGGTGATGGAGCCGCCCGACGGCGACGCCGAACCCAGCCGGATCATCGGCATGCTCGACTACCGGGACATGATGCAGGCGTACGGCCGCGAGCTGTCGCGCCGCCGGGAGGTGTGAGCCGGCCGCGGCCGGCTCAGAGCTCTTCGATCATCGAGCGGGCTGCGACGGCCAGTTCCTCGACCTGGAGCCGCATCGAGTCGGTGTCCGCCTCGCCGGCCATCACGCCCTTGAGGTAGCGGCTCATCACGCCCTCCACGATCGCGCCCAGGCGCCAGTACTGGAAGGCCCGGTAGAAGGCCACGTTGCGCACCTCCGCGCCGGTTCGCCGCGCGTAGCGCTCGACCATCTGGGCGCGGTCCGGAAAGCCGCCGGCCATCGAGGGGGAGAGCGCCGCGCCGCGCGTGGTGGGGCCGACCTCGCCCTGCGCGGCCCAGTTGTTCAGCAGGTAGCCGAGGTCCGCCAGCGGGTCGCCCAGGGTGCAGAGCTCCCAGTCGAGCACCGCGGCGATCCGGCCGTCCGCTCCGGTGATCGCGTTGCCCAGGCGGTAGTCGCCGTGGACGATGGCGGCCCCGTTCTGAGGAGGACAGTGCTGGCCGAGGGCCTGGTGCACCTCGTCCATCAGCGGCAGCTCGCGGGTGCGGGTCTTCTCCCACTGTGTGCGCCAGCGACGGAGCTGACGCTGCAGGTACGCCTCGCGCCGCCCCAGGTCGCCCAGCCCGACCGCGTCGGGGTCGACGCAGTGCAGGTCGGCCAGCACGTCGATGACCGATTCGCCGATCCGGTCGCGCTCCGGACCCGGGAAGTCGCGTTCGACGTCGCCCGCGTTGACCAGGACGGAACCCTCGACGAAGCGCATCACGTAGAAGGGCGCGTCATTGACGCCATTGTCCTCGCACAGTCCCAGCGCGGGCGGGACCGGCACCGGCGTCGGGCCGAGCGCCGCGATGATGCGATGCTCGCGCGCCATGTCGTGCGCGGTCGCCACCACCGCGCCCAGCGGCGGGCGGCGCAGCACGAAGACGTTCCCCGCCCGGTCCCCGACCCGGTAGGTCAGGTTGGAGTGGCCGCCGGGGATGATCTCGAAGCGCAGAGGGGGTTCGGCGCCCTCGATGTTCTCGCGGAACCACTGCGTGACCGAGGCGGAATCGATTCCCGCGACCTCGCCGCGGCGCGCTTCCATCCACCCTCCCGAGTTCGGACCGCGGCCCAGTATACTCGCGCACCGCGGAGGAACGGCGGATGGAGACGCTGCGCTATTCACTGGATTCGGAGGGCATCGCGCACCTCCGGCTCGACGACGGGAAGGTCAACGCCATGGACCTGCCCTGGTTCGAGGCGCTCAACGGCCTGCTCGATCGCGCCGAGCGCGACCGCCCGCAGGCGCTGCTGATCTCCGGGCGGCCCGGCTTCTTCTCGGCCGGCCTGAACCTGAAAGTGATTCCGACCCTGGAAGGAGACGACCGACGCCGCTTCCTGGACGCATTCGGCGGGACGATGCTGCGCGTCTGGACACTGCCGATCCCGACCGTGGCGGCCTGCACGGGACACGCGATCGCCGGCGGCGCCCTGCTCGCCTTCGCCTGCGACCGCCGCTACGCGCTCGACGGCGCCTACCGCATTCAGATGAACGAGACGCGCAACGCGATGGCCCTGCCGAGCTGGGCGCTCGCGATCTGCCGCTCCGCGCTGCCGCCGCTGCACTGGACCGAGGCGCTGCTGCACGCCCGCGCCTACTCGCCCGCCGAGTCGGTGGAGCTGGGGTTCTTCCACGGCCTGCTCGCCGGCGAGAGCGACGAGATCGCCCCGGCCCTGGCGGCGGCGGAGAGCTTCCGCGGCATCCACATCCCGTCCTACCTGCGCACCAAGCAGCGCCTGCGCACGCCCGAGGCCGACGCGGTCCGCGCTCTGTTCGAAACCGAGCACGCCTAGTCCCGGATCGGCGGAGACCGGCCGCCGGGTCCACCCGCCGGCGCCTGGCCGGGCTCGGGCGGCCGGCCGCGGGCCGGGTCAGTCGAACCAGGGCAGGGCCGAAGGGTCGCGCGCGACGCGCAGCGCCTGCTCGATGTGCAGCGGAAGAGTGCGTCCCAGGGAAAGCTCGGGCAGGGCGTCGGGCGCGAAGAAGGCCGCCTCGCTGGTTTCGTCGCCCGCGCGCGGCTCGGCCCGGGAGTCGACCAGTCGGCCGCTGAAGACCAGCTTGTGGATGTGGAACAGGAGCGGGGGGCAGTCCGGCTGCAGGCGCGTGTCGAACACGCCCGCCAGACGCTCGACTTTCGCCTCGACCCCGGCCTCTTCGGCGGTTTCGCGCACCGCCGCCTCCGAGGGGCTGTCGCCCACGTCGACGTAGCCTCCCGGCAGCGACCAGAGTCCGTCGGAGCGCTCCCGAACCAGCAGCAGGCGCCCGTCGCGGAATACCGCCAGGCGCGCGTCCAGCTTGGGAGTCGCGTAGCCCGGGTCCGGGTCGCGGTACAGCCGGGCGAGCGGCGCCGGCTGGGCGCCGGTCGCCAGCGCCGCCATTTCCGCGGCCAGCTCCAGCAGCGTTTCGTAGCGCGCGCGGTCGAACGGACCCTCGGTGTAGTAGCGCCCCGTGGACGCGAGCGCGCGAATCCGGTCGGCTATCTCGAGCAGGCGCCGGGACATCCGCGGGCCTCAGCCGTGCCGCGACCGGCGGCCCAGCAGGACGACCGCCAGGCAGCCGAACGCGAACCCGCCCGCGTGGGCCCACCAGGCGACGCCCTCCTGGGCGCCGGTCGCGCCCATCAGGACCTGCATTCCGAACCACAGCGCCAGATAGATCACGGCCGGGACCGACGCGGTGGTGACGAAGAAGCCGATCAGCAGCAGGGACTGGATGCGCGCGCCGGGGTGCAGCATGAAGTAGGCGCCCATCACGGCCGCGACCGCGCCGCTCGCGCCGATGGTGGGCGCGATCGATCCGGGATCGGACAGCACGTGCGAGACCCCCGCTGCGGCCCCTCCCGCCAGGTAGAACAGCGCGTACCCCAGGTGGCCGAAGCGATCTTCGACGTTGTCGCCGAAGATCCACAGGAAGAGCATGTTGCCGCCGAAGTGCAGCAGCCCCGCGTGCAGGAACATCGAGCTGAACAGGGGCAGGATCGCCTCCGGGCTCCAGAACCCGATGCGCTCCGAGAGCGCCGTGAAGTGCGCGGGGATGAGCGCGTAACGCTGGATCAGCGCGTCGAGCTGCGGGCCGGCGCGCAGCTCCGCCAGGAACGCCAGGGCGCAGAGCGCGATCAGCGCGTAGTTGACCACCGGGACGCGCCGGGTAGCGACGGAGTCTCGCAGTGGAATCAAGCTCGCGCGGCCCCCTATGATGGCGCCGCGCAGGGTACCCCGGCTCCGGCCGTGTCGACACGGCCGGGAGTGCCGGAACCGGAATCGGGAGGCGAAGTGGTCACGATCGGAATGAACTACGCGGTGCTCGCGGGCAAGGAGCGGGTGTTCGAGGAGGCCTTCGCCAACGTCCTCAAGGCCATGGACGGCATGCAGGGCCACGACCACTCGCGCCTCTTCCGGGAAGTGGGCGGGGAGGGCAGCCACTATCTGATCGTGTCCCGCTGGACCAGCCAGGACGCGTTCGACGAATTCATCGCCTCGGACCGCTTCAGGAAGGTGGCCAACTGGGGCAGGGAAAACATCCTGGCCGGCCGCCCCAGCCACACCACCTACCGGGAAGACTGAGCCGCTAGCGGGCCGGGCCGGTCTCGAACGGCAGCTCCTCGGCGTCGCCCCACTCGGACCAGGAGCCGTCGTAGACGGAGACCTCGCGGCAGCCGAGCTCGGTCAGCGCCAGCGCGGCCAGACAGGCGGTGACGCCGGAGCCGCAGGTGGTGACCAGGGGGCGGGAGAGATCCACGCCCGCTTCGGCGTACAGGCTGCGGAGGCCTTCGGCCGGGCGAAGGCGGGGAGGGTCGCCCTCCAGGTGGTCCCGCCAGGCGACGTTGCGGGAACCGGGGATGTGTCCGCGGTGGCGGACGCTCTCCACCTCCAGGCCCTCGAAGCGGGCGCCGGAGCGGGCGTCGACCAGCTCCGCGCCGCCCTCGCGGACGATCCGCAGCACCTCGTCCCGGCTGCGGATCAGCTCCGGTCGCGGGCGGGGCGTGAGGCGCGCGCGGGACCTGGACTCGATCCCTGCGCGCGTCGGATGCCCCTCGGCGACCCAGCGTTCGTAGCCGCCGTCCAGCATGGCCACCCGCTCGTGCCCGGCGTAGCGCAGGGTCCACCAGACGCGCCCCGCGCTGTAGCCGCCGCGCCGGTCGTAGACGACCACGCGCTGTCCGTCGCCGATCCCGGCCCGCCCGAACACCTCCGCCAGCGCCTCCGGAGAAGCCACGCGGTTGCGCACGCGGGCGGCGGTGTCGGCGAGGTCGGTGGACAGATCCAGGTAGACCGCCCCGGGGATGTGGCTCTCGGCGTACTCCCGGCGCCCGTCGCGCCCCTCGGCGGGCAGGTACCAGGAGGCGTCGATCACGGCCAGGTCGGCGTCGTCCAGGCGCGCGGCCAGCCGGTCCGGCTCGACGAGCTGGCTCAATCCGCGCGCTCCATCGAACTCAGCTTCTCCAGGATCCTCCCGCGCCAGACCAGTTCGAGCCGGCTGCGGCCGTCCGCCAGACCGTCCTGGACGGCGGCGGTCACCAGCAGGGGCAGGGCGACGGTCGGCTCCACCCAGGCCATGGCGCGCGCGGCCTCGACACGGATCTTGCCCCAGCTCTTGGCCTCGTCCAGCGTCGAGCCGGACAGCCCCCCGTCGGCGCTGACGGCGGTGGTTGTCTGCAGGGCGTAGCGGTGGCCCTGGTCCCTGCGCTCGAAGATGTAGCTCATCACCACCGAGTCGTTGATGTAGTTCTTGGGCACGCCCCCCGCGACGTAGATCGCCGCCGTCGCCGGCGACTGCGCCACGATCTGGGTCAGCTCGTAGTTGTCCTGGATCGAATCGACGTGCACCCCGTCGCGCCCGCGCGTGACGCAGCGGTGGTAGTGCTCCGTCAGACCGATCCCGATCGAGCTGTCGTTGAGCGCCGGGACGAACATCGGCACGCCGCGCCGCCGGCAACTGGACACGATCGAGTCGGGGTCCTCGAGACGGTCGGCGATCTCGTCCATCAGCTGCCGGCTGGAATAGCAGCCGGGCTCGAGTTCGTCGGCGATCAGGCCGATCCAGGAGTCGGTCTTGCCGAAGCCCACCTCGTCCACGTAGGTGTCGTAGATGCGGTCGACGTAGAGCGAGCGCAGGACCGCGTCGTCGGCGTCCGGTGAGCCCCGGTAGTGCTGCCAGCCGCGCGCCTGATAGACGTCCTGATAGAGGATGGCGCCGGTCGAGACCACCACGTCGACCAGTCCCAGCTCGACCATGTCGCGGATCACCTGCCGCAGGCCGCCCGCGACCAGCGGCCCCGCGAGCCCCAGCAGGATGGTCGGCCGGTCCGGGTCGCGCAGCATCTGCTCCAGCACCCGGTAGCAGTCGCCCAGATTGCGCGCCTGGACGCTCATGCCCGACATCGCGCGCAGCAGATCGGCGACGTTGCCCAGCTCGCGAGGGCGCAGCGGCTCGACCGGCCGGCGCAATAGCGCGCGCTTGCGCGCGGCGTCCTCCGGGTCGAGATCGGGATAGGACCAGGCGAAACCCAGGTCGACGTTTTCGATTTCGTCGCTCATGCCAGTCCCCGGCGGCCGGTCGCCCGCAGTCTAGCCCGGGGCGGGACCAGAGCCTACCATCCGCGCCATGCCGTACGAGCCGGGCGAGATCGAGCCCAAGTGGCAGCGGCGCTGGCTCGAACAGCGCACCTTCGCCACGGAAATCGACTCCCGCAAGCCCAAGTACTACGTACTGGACATGTTCCCGTACCCGTCCGGGGACGGGCTGCACGTCGGCCATCCCAAGGGCTACGTCGCCACGGACGTGTACAGCCGCTACAAGCGCATGCGCGGCTTCAACGTGCTGCATCCGATGGGCTGGGACGCGTTCGGTCTGCCGGCCGAGCAGCACGCCGTGCGCACCGGACGGCACCCGCGCGAGACTACCGAGCGCAACGTGGCGCGCTTCCGGCAGCAGCTCCAGTCGCTGGGCCTGAGCTACGACTGGGAGCGCGAGATCGACACCACCGACCCGAGCTACGTGTGCTGGACCCAGTGGATCTTCGCGCGGCTCTACGAGCGCGGGCTGGCCTACCAGGCCGAGGTGCCGGTCAACTGGTGCCCCGAGCTGGGAACGGTGCTGGCCAACGAAGAGGTCAAGGACGGCCGCAGCGACATCGGGGGGCATCCGGTGGAGCGCATCCCGATGAAGCAGTGGATGCTGAGGATCACGGCCTACGCGGACCGTCTGCTCGAGGATCTGGAGGAACTCGACTGGCCCGAGCACATCAAGAAGATGCAGCGCGACTGGATCGGCCGCTCCCAGGGCGCGAACGTGAGCTTTCCGCTGGCCGACGACTCCGGGGAGCCGATCGAGGTCTTCACGACTCGACCGGACACCCTTTTCGGGGCGACCTACATGGTGCTGGCCCCGGAACACCCCCTGGTCGAGCGACTGACGACCCCCGACCAGCGCGAGGCCGTGCGCGCCTGCGTCGAGGCGGCGGGGCACAGGAGCGAGCGCGCGCGGCTGGCCGAGACGCGCGTCAAGACGGGAGCGTTCACCGGCGCCTACGCCATCAACCCGGTCAACGGCGAGAAGATCCCGGTGTGGGTCGCCGACTACGTGCTGATCTCCTACGGCAGCGGCGCGATCATGGCGGTGCCGGCGCACGACGAGCGCGACCACGCGTTCGCCAGCGAGTTCGGTCTGCCGATCGTCGAAGTAGTGCGGCCCGACTCTCCGGTGGAGGGCTGCTTCAGCGGCGAGGGCACCAGCATCAACAGCGGTCTCCTCGACGGCCTGCGCAGCGCCGACGCCAAGCGCCGCATCGTCGAGTGGCTGAGCGAGCGGGGCCGCGGCGAAGCCGCGGTCCAGTACAAGCTGCGCGACTGGCTGTTCAGCCGGCAGCGCTACTGGGGCGAGCCGTTCCCGGTGCTGCACCTGGACGGCGGCGGCATCCGGCTGGTCCCCGACGAGGATCTGCCCGTCGAGCTGCCCGAGCTGGAGGACTTCAAGCCCACGGGCGACTTCAAGGCTCCCCTCGAGCGGGTC
>JAGWBS010000002.1:0-22208 GCA_021295775.1 Pseudomonadota bacterium
TCTGACCCCACCGCGGTCGCGGCGGCGATCGCGGCGGGAAACAGAAGGGCAGCCGCGGCCGCGTTGCTGACGACCTCGGTCAGCAGCATGGTCACGAAGTAGATCGTCACCAGCACCGCGACCGGTCCCAGTCCCCCGCTGAGCTCGACCAGCAGCTCGGCGAAGCGCGGCGCGACCCCCGAGTTGACCAGCCCCTGAGCGACGCCCAGAGACGCCGCGATCGCGATCAGCACCGACCAGTCCACGGAGCGCCTCGCGTCTCCCGGGGTCAGACAGCGCAGGGCGACGGCCGCGCCCGCGCCGGCCAGCGCGACGATCACCACCGGCACGACTCCGGTCGAAGCCAGCGCCACCACGCCGATCAGGATCGCGGTCGCGATCCGGGCGCGCTCCCGGTTCGGCGGTTCGCTCTGCTCGACCTCGTTGACCAGGTAGAAGTCGGGAGACGCTCCGTAGCTGGAGCCGAAGCCCGGGGCGGCCTCGATCAGCAGCACGTCTCCGGGGTGCAGGAAAATGTCCCCGATCTTGCTCTCGATGCGCTCGCCGCGGCGGTGCACCGCCACCACGGCCGCGTTGTAGCGCCCGCGGAAGCGGGCCTGGCGGATGTTCTGTCCGACCAGGCCCGAGCCCGCAGCGACCACGGCTTCGTGCAGGCGCCAGCGGTGGTCGGCCTCCGGCGGGCGGTCGTGAACGATCGGCTCCAGACCGCGAAAGCGGGTGGTGACGTCAACGATCGTGTCAACCACGCCGGCGAACGTCAGGCGGTCGTCGGCGCGCAACGTCTGCTGCGGGCCGACCGGCGAAATGATCCCCGAGGCGCGTTCGATCCGTACCAGGAACAGCCCCCGCAGGTGCCGCAGTCCAGCCTCCTCGATACTGCGGCCGATCAGCGGCGAGTCCTCGCCGACCCGCATCTCCAGCAGGTACTCGCGCTGAGTCCCCCCCGCCTCGTCGAGCACGTCGACGCGCGCTGGCAGGAGGCGCGGGCCCAGCCAGGCCACCGCGAAGATCGCGATCAGCGCGAGCGGGGCGCCCACCAGGGTCAGCTCGAACATGCCGAGGGGCGCCTGGCCGGCGACGTTCTGGAGCATGCCGCTGACCACCAGATTGGTCGAGGTTCCGATCAGCGTGCACACGCCGCCGACAATGGCGGCGTACGAGAGCGGGATCAGCAGCTTGGACGGCGAGATCCCCGCGCGCCGGGCCCAGGTCATCACGGACGGCATGAACATCGCGACGACCGGCGTGTTGTTCAGGAACGCCGACGCCACCGTGGTGATGCCCGTCAGGCGCAGCAGCACGCGCCGCAGCGCGCGCGTCTGGCCGAACAGTCCCTCGGAGACCACCTGCAGTCCGCCGGTGCGGTGCACCGCCGCCGCTACTACGAACAGCGCCCCGATCGTGGCCACCGCGGGGTTGGCGAAGCCCGACAGGCCCTGCTCCGGGGTGACGATCCCGAACAGCATGAGCAGGACGAGAGCGCCCAGGACCAGCGTGTCAGGAGACAGCCTCTCCTGCACCAGACCGACGATCATCGCCACGACGACCGTCAGCGTGAACCAGAACTCCCAGCTCAAGCCGGCGAGTCGCTCCGCTCAGTGGTCGGTGCTGGCGTGGGCGGCGTCCCCAGCGTCGTGATGCTCGTCGCCGACCAGGCCGTTCCCGAACCAGAGCGTGAACAGATACAGGACCACGAAGAGCCCGGTCGCCGCGGCGAACGTGACGATCCAGTTCTTGTGTTCCTTGCCCGCGTGCTCGGACACGGATGGCTCCTTTCGGATCTAGTCTCTCGCTGCGATCCCGCCCGCGATCGGGCGCGTGAGTCTAGCACGCGGCCCGCCCGTCGCCCGGCCGGCTGCTAGAATCCGCGCCGATGCGCTCCAACGAGATTTTCTCGCGGATGTCGGCCGGGCGGGCGGAGTCCTTCCTGACGGAGTTGCGCCAGGAGGCGCCGCCCGTCGCCCGGATGGCGCTGGCCGCGGCGGCCAACGCGTTCAAGCTCCGGCCGCAGTACCTGAAGAAGCAGCCGCGCGCCAAGCAGGCCGAGTGGATGCGCAAGGCGCTGGCGCGCAGCACGATGGTCACGACCGCCGAGCAGATTCTGGCCGAATACTTCCTGGACCATCAGAAGGACCTGCTGGTCGAGTGGCTCGACTGCGCAGGAATCGCCCACCAGGACGGGGTGCTCGAGGAGGCCACGCCCGAGTGTCCCGAGCCCGCGAAGCTACGCGCCGCGGTGAAGCAATTCCGCGGGGGCGAAAACCCCGAGCGCCGCGGCCTGCTGCTGGCGGCCTTCGCGGCGCAGTCGGCCGTCTCCTGGCCCGATCTCGAAGAGCTGCTGCCCGAGTCCGAGTGAGGCCGGCGTGGACCTGGGACTCGAGGGCAAGGCGGCGATCGTCACCGGCGCGAGCCGCGGGATCGGCCGCGCCATCGCCCTGACCTTCGCCGCCGAGGGCTGCGACCTGGCGATCTGCGCGCGCGGCGGCGCGGCGCTCGCCGAAGCCGCGGAGGAGATCCGCGCCCGCGGGGCGGCGGTCCACGCCCAGGTCTGCGACGTCTCGGACGCCGCCGCGCTCGACGCGTTCCTGGACGGGGCGCGCGCGGCGCTGGGACGGATCGACATCCTGATCAACAACGCCTCGGCGATCGACATGGGCTCGGACGACTCGGCCTGGCGCACCAACTTCGAGGTCGACGTGCTCGCGCCGGTGCGGGCCAGCGAGCGGGTCGTGCCCTGGCTGCGGGAGCGCGGCGGCGGGGCCATCGTCCACCTGTCCAGCACCGCCGCGCTGGAGGCGCCCACGCCGCCGCCCTACTCCGCGCTCAAGGCGGCGCTGATCAGCTTCTCCAAGAACCAGGCCGTCGCGCTCGCGCCCGAAAACATCCGGGTCAACACCGTCGCGCCCGGCTGCATCGACTTTCCCGGCGGTATGTGGGACGAGATCCACCGCCGGGATCCCGGGACCTACGACGAGATGGTCGCCACCATCCCCGGCGGACGCATGGGAACGGACCAGGAGATCGCCGACGTGGTGGCTTTCGTAGCCTCGGAGCGCGCCCGCTGGCTGCGCGGCGCCCTGATCTCCGTCGACGGCGGCCAGCACAAGGCCAACCTCTAGGCTCAGGAAACGTCGTCCCAGTCCGGGCCGTAGTGGAAGGTGATTTCCTCGTGCCGGCGCAGTCCGCGGCGAGCGTAGAGACGCTCGCCGTCGAACTCGGCGTTCGGACGCGACGAGTGGTTAACGAAGCGCAGCCCGTTGCTGCCCCGCAGGCCGGCGTACTCGCCGTCGGCTCGCTCGACCCAGAGCACGTGCTCGCCGTCGGTCTCGGTCGGGACGCCCTCGAACACGCCGATCAGCTCGCCGCGGGCGATCGCGCGCGCCGCGAACACCCCCGTTCCGTGGATCGCGCTCTTGCCGGTGTAGTACTTCCGCCGCCCCATGCGGGTCCTCGCTCCCGCGATCCGGCTCAGCTCCCGAGCAGCTCTCGGGCGATCCCGGCCACGCGCTCGCCGGTGAAGCCGAACTCCTGCGCCAGGTCTTTCCAGGGAGCCGACGCGCCGAAGCCGCTCATGCCGTGAAAGCGGTCGCCCGGCTGCAGCAGCGTCGCGATCCCCAGCTCGACGCCCGCCTCGACCACCAGGCGCCTCACGCCCGTGGGAAGCACCCGCTCCCGGTAGTCGGAGTCCTGGTCCCGGAAGCGCTCCAGGCACGGCAGGGAGACCACCCGGACGCGCCTTCCCTGATCTTCCAGGGCGCGGGCGGCCTCGAGCGAGATCGAAACCTCGGAACCGGTCGCCGCGATCACCAGCTCGGCGGGGCCGCCCGACTCCGAATGGACCACGTAGCCTCCGCGCTCCGCGCCGGCGGCGATCCCGTCGGCGCGGATCGGGGGCACGGCCTGGCGCGTCAGGATCAGGGCGGTCGGACCCGAGTCGCGCCGCAGGGCGGCCTGCCAGGCGGCGGCCGCCTCCGCCGCGTCGCCGGGCCGCCAGACTTCCAGGTTGGGAATCGCCCGCAGCGCGGCGACCTGCTCGACGGGCTGGTGCGTCGGGCCGTCCTCGCCCACGAAGATCGAATCGTGCGTGAACACGTAGATCACCGGCTGGCGCATCAGCGCCGCGAGACGGATCGCCGGGCGCATGTAGTCGCTGAAGACCAGGAAGGTGCCGGTGTAGGGCCGCAGGCCGCCGTGCAGGGCGAGTCCGTTCGCGATCGCTCCCATGGCGTGCTCGCGCACGCCGAAGTGGAGATTGCGGCCCTCGAACTTGCCGCGCTGCACATCGGCTTCGCCGGCCAGCCGGGTGTTGTTCGAGCCGGCCAGGTCGGCCGAGCCGCCCACCAGTCCGGGAACCTCGGGCGCGAAGGCATTGAGCAGCTTGCCCGAGGCCTGGCGGGTCGCCATCGCGCCCGCGCCGGCGAAGTCCGGCAGCAGCTCGGCCAGATCGGGCAGCTCGCGTTCCAGCATGCTCGCCCACAGATCGGCCAGTCCCGGGTCTTTTAGAGCCTGGTCCTTGCGCCGCATCCAGGCGGCGCGCTCGCGGGCTCCCCGCTCCGCCGCCGGCCGGAAGTAATCGCGCGCGGCCTCCGGAACCCGGAACGGCGGCAGCTCCCAGGCGAGCGCCCGGCGCGTAGCCTCGACGCTGTCGTCGGGGATCGCTCCGTGGGCCGGGCTGGTGTCGACTTCGGGCGAGCCCTGACCGATGTGCGTTCGGCAGCAAATCAGGTGCGGGCGCTCCTCGCTCTCCCAGGCGGCGCGGACCGCGGCCTGCAGCGCCCCCGGATCGTGCCCGTCGATCGAGCACACGTCCCAGCCGTAGGCCTCGAAGCGCCGCCCCACGTCCTCCGAGAACGCCAGCTCCGCCGGTCCGTCGATCGTGACGGCGTTGTCGTCGTACAGCACGATCAGGCGCCCCAGGCCCAGGTGGGCCGCGAGCGATGCCGCCTCCGAGGCCACGCCCTCCATCAGGTCTCCGTCGCTGGCGAGCGCGTAGGTGCGGTGGTCGACCAGCTCCGAGCCGAAGCGGGCCGCCAGGACCCGCTCCGCCAGCGCCATGCCGACGGCGTTCGCCACTCCCTGGCCCAGCGGCCCGGTGGTCGTCTCGACCCCCGGGGTCTCGCCGTGCTCGGGGTGCCCGGGCGTGGCGGAGTGGAGCTGCCGGAAGCGCTCGATCTGCTGCATGGGAAGGGCGTATCCCGACAGGTGCAGCAGCGAGTACAGCAGCATGGAGCCGTGGCCGGCCGACAGCACGAAGCGGTCGCGGTCCGGCCAGTCGGGGTCGGCGGGGTCGTACTTGAGCAGCTCGCCGAAGAGCGTGACTCCCAGCTCCGCGCAGCCCAGAGGCAGTCCGACGTGGCCGATGCCCGCCTGCCTCACGGCATCCACCGTGAGCACGCGGACGGTCTTCGCTGTCAGGGCGACGCCTTCGTCGGACGGACGGGTCAAGTGCGTTTCTCCGTGTGGGCCGCGCCCATTATCCCCGTGCCCGCCGTCGGGGCAAGTACGCCGCGGCCGGCCGAATCGGCGCGGCGATTCGACCCGCGGGCGCCGAGCCCCGCTCGCGGGACAAGCGGCCGGCGCTCCCGGCCGTCTCGGCTATGCTGACCGCCGTGCGGCCGGTGGACTGGTTGTCGTTCCTGCTCGAGATCGTCGATCGGACCGATCCGATCGCGCTGCGGTACTTCCGTTCTTCTTCGCTGGAGGTCGAGACCAAATCGGACCGGACGCCGGTGACCGAGGCGGACCGCGCGATCGAACGCGCGGTGCGCGACCTTGCCGCCGCCCACCCCGAGCCGCTGGCGGTGTTCGGCGAGGAGTACGGCGAGGACGCCCCTTCGTCCACGCGGCTGATCGTCGACCCGATCGACGCCACGCGGAACTTCGCGCGCGGCATCCCGATCTTCGCGACCCTGCTGGCCGTCGAGCGCGAGGGCGAGATCCTGGCCGGAGTCGCCAGCGCGCCCGGGCTGCAGACCCGCTGGTCCGCCGCCCGCGGTGCGGGCGCCTGGGAGGGCGGCCGGCGCCTGCGTGTCTCTCCGCAGGACCGTCTCGACCGCGCCCAGCTCTTCCACGGTAGCCTCGCCGGCGACGAAACCCCGCGGCAGGGCGAGGCCGTGCTGCGCCTGGCGCGCGCCACCGCCCGCCAGCGCGGTTTCGGGGACTTCTACCAGCACTGCCTGGTCGCGGCCGGCTGGGGCGAGGTCGCGCTCGACTTCGGCCTCCAGTCCTGGGACATCGCCGCGCTCCAGATCCTGGTCGAAGAAGCCGGCGGTCGGATCAGCGATCTGCAGGGTCGGCGGACTACGCAGCCGGGCGACTACCTGAGCACCAACGGCCACCTCCACGAGCAAGTGCTCGATCTGCTGGCCCGCCCATCGGACGCCTGAGGCCGGGGCCCGCGTTCAGCGCCTCCGCCCGCGCCCAGAGCGGACCGCGGCGACGCGCTCGATCTCGTCCAGTCGCAACTCGAAGCCGGTGGAATCGCACACGGCGTAATTCTCGGGCCGCGACGAACTCTCCACCCGGTAAAGGAGCCGCTCCCCGTCCCACTCCAGCACCCGCGCCACCAACACCTCGCCCGAGCGAGCATGAATCCGCAGCGCCTCCCCACTCTCCCTCGCCCGCTGCAGTTCTTCGCTTATCAACACGCCGGCTCCCATCGGCTGGAGCAGCTCAAGTTCATCCGAATCCAGACGGTCGGAGCCGCCCCTCGGGTCCCGTTTCCGCGTGTGGGTATGGTCGCTTCGCGCCCGGCTGCGCCGGGCCGAGGGGCGGCGACCCACGATCTCAACCGATCGAAAAAGGCCCTACGCCCCGATCAGCTTGTTCAATTCCGCCTCCAGCACCGGCAGAATCTCGTCGTAGCCAAAGTGCCCCAGCTTCTCCGTCCCGCGCTTCAGGTTCACGTAGCGCGGCCCGCACCACAGACCCAGGTCGGCGTCGTCGGTCTCGCCCGGGCCGTTCACGCGGCAGCCCATCACGGCGATGGTGACGTCGTGGCCCTCGGCGTAGCGCGTCAGGTCGCGCACCCGCTCGGCCAACTCGACGAAGCGGTCGTTCTCGACCCGCGAGCAGGAAGGACAGGAGACGATGTTCAGCCCCGTCAGCCGGGGAACCGAGCGGAAGCGGCCGTTGGCGACGTCGTCCAGGATCCGCCGGCCGACCTCGATCTCTTCGCGCTTGCGCTCGTTGGGCAACGTCAGCGAGACCCGGATGGTGTCCCCGATGCCCTGCGCGAGCAGTTTCTCGAAGGCGATGCGCGTCTTGATCTCGCCGTCGGGCAGCAGGCCGGCCTCGGTCACCCCCAGGTGCAGGGGCACGTCGGGGCGCTCGCCCGCGAAGCGTTCGTTGCCCTCCACGACCTTGTCCGGATCCGAGTCCTTGAGCGACACCACGAAGTTGCGGAAGCCCAGGTCGTCGAGCATCTCCGCGTGGTCCAGGGCGCAGGCGACCATCGCGGCCACCGAGTCTCCCGGAAAGCGCTCGCTGTACTCGGGCGCCACCGAGCCGCAGTTCACGCCGACGCGCAGCGCGCAGTCGTGGGCCGAGGCCACCTCCGCCAGCCAGGCGACCTTGTCGCGCATCGGGCGCCGGCGCTCGTGGTGGTGCAGGTGGCCCGGGTTGTAGCGCAGCTTGGCTACGTGGGGAGCGACCTTCTCGGCCAGCCGGTAGTGCTCCTGAAGGTCGACGACCAGGTCCGCGCCGCTGCGCTCGTGGATCTCGCCCAGCGCCCGCGCGTCCGCCGCGCTGTCCACCGCCACGCGCACCAGGTCGGCCCCCGCGCCGCGCATCGCCTGCACCTGCCCGGTGGTCGCTTCAACGTCGCGCGTCGGGGTCGCGCACATGCTCTGCACGGATATCGGGGCGCCCCCGCCGATGACGACGCCGCCCGCGAGCACCCGGCGGGTGGGGTTTCGGTGAATCGGCTCCATGCCGGATTACCATAGCACCGCACCCGACCCTCAACGACCCACCCCGGGAGTGCCCGGAGTGAGAAAATAGCGACATGTCCGATCCCCGATCCGGAAAGCCCGCCTTCGAACTCGGCCCCGACGGGCCGCGGCGGCTGCGCGACCATCTGCTCGCCGGCAGCGGCCTGCTCGAGCGGGTGTCCCGGGAATGCGAAACCGACATCCTGGCGGCCGCGGGCGCGGTCGCCCAGGCGATCGGGAGCGGCAACAAGCTCATGCTTTGCGGGAACGGCGGCAGCGCGGCGGACAGCCAGCACATCGCCGCCGAGCTGGCGAGCGTGCTCGATCCGAACTTTCCGCGTCCCGCCCTCGCCGCCCTTTCGCTGGTCACCGACACTTCGCTGCTGACGGCCTCCGCCAACGACTTCGGCTTCGAGGGCGTCTTCGAACGGCAGGTTCAGGCGCTGGGCCGGACGGGCGACGTGCTGGCGGCGATCAGTACCAGCGGCAACTCCGAAAACGTGCTCCGAGCGGCGGGATGTGCCCGCGAAAGCGGGATCGCGGTCGTCGGCCTCACCGGAGAATCGGGCGGAAAGCTGGCGGCGCTCTCCGACGTCTGCATCCGGGTGCCGAGCGCGCAGACGCAGCACATCCAGGAAGCGCACATCGCGATCGGCCACGCGATCTGCGAGCTGGTGGAGCGGGCGCTGTTCCCGGAGGGTCCGTAGACCCCCGCGGGCCGGCCGCGCCCTAGGGCAGCGCGTAGGCGATCAGATGGTCGCCGGGCGGCGTGCCCATCAGGCCGTGCCCGCCGGAAGCGATTACCACGAACTGCTTGCCGCTCCGGCTCAGCCGGTAGGTCATGGGCGTGGCGTGCGCGGCGGTCGGCAGACGCGTCCGCCAGACCTCCTCGCCCGAATTCGAGTCGAAGGCCCGCAGGAAGTGGTCGGTGGTGGCGCCGATGAAGACCACGCCGCCCGCGGTCGCCAGCGGCCCGCCCAGATTCGGCGTGCCGTAGTCGAACCACAGTGGCCAGGGCGCCAGATCCCGCGTCGTGCCCAGGGTCGTGCGCCAGAGGGTCTGTCCGCTGCGCAGGTCGACCCCCGCCAGCTCTCCCCAGGGGGGCGGATTGCAGGGCGCCCCGAACGGCGAGAGCATGGGCGAGCGCTCCAGCGCGTAGGGCGTGCCGCCCTGGGGCTCGTAGCCGTAGGCGGGCGGGTTGTCGCCGAACTCCGCTTCGAACTCGGCGCGGGGAATCAGGCGGATCTTGGTGGCGATGCGCTGGACGTTGACGACCAGGATCTGCCGCTCGGGATCGATCGCGGCGCTGCCCCAGTTCATGCCTCCGACCATCCCCGGATACTGCACCGTGCCCTGCAGCGACGGCGGGGTGTACAGCCCGTCGGAACGCAACGAGGCGATCAGTTCGCGGCACTTGCCGCGGTCCCAGAAGGTGAAGCCGAAGGCCTCGTCGGCCGTCAGCCGCTGCGGGTGCAGCGGCTCGGGCCTCACCGGGAACGGCTGGGTGGGCGAGACGTAGTCGTCGGCGACCACTCCTTCCTGGGGAACGGGGCGCTCCTCGACCTCGAACAGCGGCTCGCCCGTCGCCCGGTCGAGCACGAACAGGAAGCCCATCTTGGTGGGCTGCGCCAGCGCCGGAACCGGCCCGTCGGGCCCCTGGAAGTCGAACAGCGTGGGCTGCGAGGCGATGTCGTAGTCCCAGATGTCGTGGTGAACGGTCCGGAAGTGCCAGCGGACCTCGCCCGTCGCGCCGTCGAGCGCCACCACCGACGAGGAGTAGTGATCGAGTCCGTTTCGGTGTCCGCCGTAATAGTCCGGCGAGGAGTTGCCGGTCGGCACGTAGACCAGCCCGAGCTTCGGGTCGACCGACAGGGTGGTCCAGGCGTTGGTGGTGCCTCGGACGTAGCGCACGCCCTCGCCCTCCGGGGTGACTTCGGGCAGCACCGGGTCCCAGGCCCAGCGCAACTCCCCGCTGCGCACGTCGAAGGCGCGCACCACGCCGCCCGGGGAGTCTACGCGCCGGTTGTCCAGCACCATGCTGCCGGTGACGATCCGGTCGCCCAGGATCGCGGGGGCCGAGGTCACGCCGTATTCGCCGGAGTCGATGTCGCCGATGCCGCCGGTCAGGTCGACCGTGCCGGCGTCGCCGAAGTCGGGACAGAGTTCGCCGGTGCGGGCGTCGAGCGCGATCAGGCGCGCGTCCAGCGTGCCGGTGACGATGCGCCGCCGGCAGAGATCGCCATCGGCGCGCTCGGGATCCAGCCAGGTCGACACCCCGCGGCAGTTCATGTTGTAGACATTGGACACGTCGACCTGCGGGTCGAAGATCCAGCGTTCCGCGCCCGTCTCCGGGTCGAGCGCGATCACGCGGTTCGTGGGCGTGCAGAAGTACAGCGTGCCGTCCACCACGATCGGGGTGTTCTGGAACGCACTCGGGCCCAGCGTGGTCGTGCCGTCGAAGAAGTCGCCGGAGCGGTAGGTCCAGGCGCGTTCCAGGTGGGCGACGTTGGCCGGGGTGATCTGCGTCAGGGGCGAGTGGCGCAGCCCGCCCTTGTCGCCACCGTATTCGGTCCACTCCGCGACCGGACCGCTGTAATCGAGCGGCGGTGGCGGATCGGAGCAGGCGACGCCCAGTACGGCCAACAGAACCGCGGTCCAGCGCACGTCCAAACAGCTCCCCATGGTGGTTCGGCGGCGAAGTCTAGCAGCGCCGACGCACCCGGTCCTCGGCGCGTCGCCGCCTAGACCTTGGTGAGCCAGTGCTCGTACTTGCGTTCCTTGCCTCGAACCGCGTCGAAATAGGTCGACTGGAGCGTGCGGGTGACGGGGCCGCGCGTGCCGGAGCCGATCACGCGGTCGTCGACCTCGCGGATCGGGGTCACCTCGGCCGCTGTGCCGGTCAGGAAGGCCTCGTCCGCGATGTACAGCTCGTCGCGCGTGAACGACTGCTCCACCACCTCGATCCCCTTGTCGCGCGCGATCTGCACGATCGAGTCGCGCGTAATTCCGTCGAGGACGGAACCGAGCGGGGGCGTCTTGAGCTGACCTTTGCGGACCAGAAAGACGTTCTCGCCGCTGGCCTCGGCGACCATGCCGTTGGGGTCGAGCATGATGGCTTCGTCGTAGCCCAGGCGCGTCACCTCGCGCTTGGCGAGGATCGAGTTGACGTAGTTGCCGCAGGTTTTCGACTGCGTCATCGAGATGTTCGGGTGGTGGCGGGTGTACGAAGAGACCTTGGCGCGGATGCCGCGCTCCAGTCCCTCGTCCCCCAGGTAGGCGCCCCAGGGCCAGACCGCGATGGCGACCTCGACCGGGTTGTCGGCGGGGAGCAGCCCCATCGCACCCTCGCCCAGGTAGGCGATCGGCCGGATGTAGCCCTCGCTCATGCGATTGGCGCGCAGCGTGTCGAGCACCGCCCGCTCGAGCTCTTCGGTGCCGAACGGGATCTCGATTTCGACCACCCGCCCGGAGCGCAGCAGGCGCTCGACGTGCTCGCGCAGCCGGAAAACGGCCCCGCCGGCGGGCGACTCGTAGGCCCGGATGCCCTCGAAGACGCCCAACCCGTAGTGCAGCGTGTGGGTGAGAATGCTGACGTCCGCCCGGTCGAACGCCACCAGCTCCCCGTTCAGCCAGACCTTCTCGGTCCTCTCGACCACGCCACTCCCTCCTCGGCGGCCGGACCGCCCGAAACGCGCAGTCTACCCCCCTTCCCCGCCCCGCGCGACAGGCCCGCTCGCTTCACCGCGGACCGCGGAGCGCGGCTCAGGTGCCTTCGCCGGCCTCGAGTCCGGCCTCCGAGAGCTGCCGCGCCAGGCCCTCGGCCAGCGGCGGCTCGATCACGCCGCGCTCGGTGACGATGGCGCTGACGTAGCGCGCCGGGGTCACGTCGAAGGCGGGGTGCAGCGCCTCCACGCCGGGCGGCGCGATGCGCCGTCCCGCCAGCGTGAGGACCTCCTCGGAGGCGCGCTGCTCGATCGGAATCATGTCGCCGCTGGGCGTGTCAGGGTCGACGGTCGACAGCGGCGCTGCCACGTAGAAGGGGATGCCGTGCTCGCGGGCCAGCACCGCCAGCGAATAGGTGCCGATCTTGTTGGCGACGTCGCCGTTGGCGGCGATCCGGTCCGCGCCCACGATCGCCAGGTCGACCTCGCCGCGCGCCATCAGCGCGCCGCCCATCGAATCGGTGATCAGCGTGACGGGGATGCCGTCGCGCGCCAGCTCCCAGGCAGTCAGGCGCGCGCCCTGCAGGAAGGGGCGCGTCTCGCACGCCAGAACCGTGCGGATCTTCCCCCGGCGCGAGGCGGAGCGGACCACGCCGAGCGCGGTTCCGTAGCCGGCGGTCGCCAGCGCCCCCGCGTTGCAGTGCGTGAGCACGCGCGCGGAGCGGGACACCAGTTCGGCGCCGGCCTCGCCGATCGCCCGGCAGGTGGCCCGGTCCTGCTCGCAGATGCGCTGCGCCAGTTCGCGGGAGCGGGCCCGAACCCGCGCGGGCGGGGCGCCGGCCGAAAACTCGGCGCGCAGCGCCCGGGACATGCGCTCCAGGGCCCAGGCCAGGTTGACCGCGGTCGGCCGGGTGCCGCGCAGCCGCTCGACGGTCCGCTCGAGCGCCTCCTCGTTCAGCTCGGCGTCGGGCAGTCGCGCCAGCTCGACCGCCACCCCGAACGCGGCCGTCACGCCGATCGCCGGGGCGCCGCGCACCGCCATCTCCTCGATCGCCCGGGCGACCTCTTCGGCGGTCTCCAGCCGCAGGTAGCGCTCGTCCTCGGGCAGCCGGCGCTGGTCGAGCAGCTCCACGGCGTCGCCCGCCAGCCGGACGGTCTCGAAGCTCACGGCTCGCCCCTCCCTCGCAGCAGGTCCAGCAGCCCCTCCACCGCGTCGGCGGCGCCCGAGCCGAGCTTCTCGTCCAGCTTCCGGCGCACCCGGCCGCGAGTCGTGTACGCCAACGCCAACTCGGCCAGAACCCTCTCGTCGATCTCCACCCGTGGCCGGCTCAGCGTGCCGCCGATCCTGGGGATCGGGATCACGCTGCGCCGGCCCGAAGTCATGCCCAGTTCCGCGTCCACCTCGCGGGAAAGCACCACCCGGCCTCTCAGATCCAAAGCGCCCTCGCCTTGCAGGTCCACGGAGCCGCGCAGCTGGGCCGTCGCGTAGCGGTACTCGAGCGTCAGATCGCGGGTGGAAAGCGTCTGCCCGCGCACCTCGAAAGTTCCGCTCAGGCGCTCGAAGCGCTCGTCTTCGTACTTCGACAGGTCCTTGCCGCGCAGGGAGGCGACCAGCACGGGCAGCTCCGCCAGCCTTCCCAGGAGCTGCCGCAGCAGCGAAAAGCCGTAGATCCGCCCGTCGCGGAGGTCGAGCCGGACCTGGCCGCGCAGACTCTCGATCCCGCTCCGAAAGCTCAGCGTCGCGCTCGAGTCGAGCCGGCCGCCCAGACTCCGGTCTTCCGCGAAGAGCTCGATCAGCGGCTCGACCCGGACGGCCCGGGTGCGGGCCGCCAGGCTCGCGGCGCCCGTCTCCAACACGTAACTGGCGTCGAAGGTCACGTCCTGCTCGGCGACGCGCAGGCGCGCGCCCTTCAGCTCGAGTTCGTCTCCCCGGCCGCGCAGCAGGCCCGAGACACGGGCGTCGCCCCAGGGCAGGGGAACTTCGACCGCTTCCAGCCGGGCGGAGCCGAACAGCCGCAGCGGATCGAGCCGGGCTCCCAGGCCGTCGAACCGGACACGGCCGCCCACGCGCGGCAGCCCCGTGTCGAGGTAAGGGTGAAGCGAGGCGAGTTCCAGCCCGGCGTCGCCCAGCGTAACGCGCCGCCCACCGGGATCCAGCTCCAGTTCGAGAGCGGCGTCGGCCAACTCCACGCGAACCGGGTGCGGGGAGGGGACGGCGGCGAGATCCGCGGGCAGCGGGCCCGCCAGCCGAAGAGCCTGTCCGGGGGCCTTCTCCACGGCGCCCGGCGCGCGCACCGCGGTCCGCGTCAGGTCGAGCCGCCAGGTCTCTCCCAGGACGGCCTGGCCGGACACGGGTCCGCGCAGGCTGGCGGTCTCGTTCCCCGCGCTCAGCTCGCCCGCCTCGAAGCGCAGCCGGCCCGAGCGCGGACGGCCGTCCGGTTCCAGCGCGAACTCCAGCCGCATCTCCAGATCGCGCAGGGAGGCGGGACCCGAGACGTCGAGTTCCGCTTCCAGCGTGCCTTCGAGGTCGAGCCCCACCCCGCCCGAGGCGCGGATCCCCTCCAGCGACCAGTCCCCGTACCTCAGCGAACCCCGCTCGACCCGAACCGACTGGATCGCGATCCGGAAGGGCGGAGCTTCCGCCGAAGCGCCCTGTTCCCCCGAGGACCCGGACTCATCCGGCCCTGGCGGAGGAGCGCTTGAACCGGCAGAGCCCGTTCCGTTCTCCTGCGCCTGCGAGAGGTCGACCGCGGGGCCGATGACGTGCAGCGTGCGGACCGCGACCTGACGCGAGAGCAGCGGCCAGAAGGCCACCCGCAGCCGCAGGCTTTCGACGCTCGCCAGCGGCGGCCCGGAGCTGTCTGCGCCCGCGACGCGCAGCCCGTCCACTTCGACGGCCGGCAGCGGAAACAGCGACAGCCCGACCTCTCCCAGCTCGACCTCCCGGCCCAGGGCGTCGGAGGCGAAGCGCGCCAGCGGGGGGCGCAGCCGCTCGCCGTCGATCAGCGACACCGCGAGCGCGGCCAGGCCCAGCAGGACCGCGAGCCCGACCAGGCCGGCGATCGCGCAGCGTCTCACGGTCCGCCGCTCAGTGCCCCGGCAGCGCGGGAGAGCGCCGGTGCCAGTCGGTGTGCCTCTGATAGGCGTCCGCGACGCGCAGCAGGGTCTCCTCGCCCAGGGCGGGGCCGATCAACTGAAGCCCGACCGGCAGGCCGGCGCGGGTGAAGCCACACGGGATTGAGACCGCGGGCACGCCCGCCAGATTCACCGTGGCCGTGAACACGTCGGAAAGGTACATCTGCAGCGGATCGCCGGTCTTCTCGCCCAGCGGCCAGGCGGGTCCGGGGACGGTGGGCGTGGCGATCACGTCGCAGGTTTCGAACGCGGCCTCGAAATCGCGCCGGATCAGCGTGCGCACCCGCTGAGCCCGCAGGTAGTAGGCGTCGTAGTAGCCCGCCGAGAGAACGTACGAGCCCAGCAGGATGCGGCGCTTGACCTCGGCGCCGAAGCCGAGCGAGCGCGTCCGGCGGTACATGTCCTCGAGCGAGTCGGCGGGCGCGCGAAAGCCGTACTTGACGCCGTCGTAGCGCGACAGGTTCGAAGACGCCTCGGCGGTGCAGAGCAGGTAGTAGGTGGCGACGCCGTACTCGGTATGCGGCAGGCTCACGCCGCAGGTCCGGGCGCCGATCTCCTCGATCGCCCCGACCGCCTGGCGGACCAGGTCCATCGACTCCTCGTCCGCGCCCTCGCGGGAGAAGAACTCCGCGGGCACCCCGACGCGCACCCCCGACACCTCGCCGCTGAGCGCTCCCCGGAAGTCGGGCACCGGCCCGGCGACCGAGGTGGAGTCGCGCGGGTCGTGGCCCGCGATCAGACCCAGCAGCTCGGCCGCGTCCTCCGCGCTCCGCGCCAGCGGGCCGATCTGGTCCAGCGAGCTGGCGAAGGCGACCAGTCCGTAGCGCGAAACGCGCCCATAGGTCGGCTTGAGGCCGACCACTCCGCAGAGCGCAGCGGGCTGACGGATCGAGCCGCCGGTGTCGGAACCCAGCGCCGCGGGCGCCATGCGCGCGGCGACCGCGGCGGCGCTGCCGCCCGAGGAGCCGCCCGGGACGCGCTGCGGATCCCAGGGATTGCGCGTGGCGGCGAAGGCGGAGTTCTCGCACGACGAGCCCATCGCGAACTCGTCCATGTTGGCGGTCGCGAGCAGGACCAGGCCGGCCTCGCGCAGCCTCTCCAGGCAGGACGCCTGGTAGGGCGCGCGAAAGCCCTCCAGGATGCGCGAGCCGCAGTTCGACTCCAGCTGCGGGCTGACCAGGTTGGCCTTTACGGCCAGCGGCAGGCCGGCGAGCTTCGAGGGCGCCGATCCCGACGCGCGCAACGCGTCCGCGCGCTCCGCCTCCTCCAGCGCCTCGGAGGCTCGAACGCCCAGCAGTGCCCCGATCTCGCCGTCGGCGCGTTCGATCCGCTCCAGATGCGCCGCGACGATCTCCCGGCAACTCGCCTCGCCGGCTTCGACCCGCTCGGCCAGTTCGCACAGGGTGTGCTCGACCAGCGCGCTCACTCCGGCTTGACCTGCGGCACGACCAGCGCGTCGCCCGCCTGCTCGGGGCTGTTGCGCAGCGCCTCCGACGCGGGCAGCACGGCTTCGACCCGGTCCCCGCGCAGCGGCGAAACCAGCCCCAGCACGTGCGTGGTCGGCGGCACCCCCTCAGTGTCCAACTCGTCGAGCTTGCGGACGTACTCCAGGATCTGTTCGAGATCGCCGCGCATCCGCTCCCGCTCCTCGGGCGCGAGCTTCAGCTTGGCCAGATCGCACAGCGTCCGCACGGCGTCGTCGTCGATCCGCATGGCGCGCGAAGCTAGCAGACCTCGGGACTCCGGGCGCTCGCTCGCAGCGCCGCGCAAGGGCGGATCGGCGCTCCGGCGCGGTATCGTGCGGCGATGCCCGAGCTGCCCGAAGTCGAGGTGACGAGGCGCCGCATCGCGCCGCTGCTGGTCGGGCGGGAGATTTCGAAGGTCAGGACCACCCGCGCCTCCTACTTCTTTCTGACCCCGCCGGCCGCGCTGCGGCGCGGCCTGGTCGGGCAGCGGATCGTCGCGCTGCGGCGTCAGGGCAAGTACCTGCTGGCCGAGCTGCAGGCCGGCGCGCGGCTGATGCTGCACCTGGGCATGTCCGGCCAGCTCTTCACGGACAGCGCCCGCAGCGTGCGCCTGCTGTCCGCCTCGGCCCGCTCCGCGCTGCCGCCGGAACGGCAGGCCCGCTTCGAGGCCGACCGGCACACCCACCTGCGTCTCGAGTTCGCCGACGGAGGCGAGTCCGTGCTCTTCCGCGACGTGCGCAAGTTCGGCAAGGTCCGGCTGCTCGCCCCGGGCGAGAGCGACCCGCGCCTGGACAAGCTGGGCGTCGACGCGCTGTCGATCCGCGGCGAGGACCTGTACGCCGCCGCCCGCGGGCGCCGCGCCGCGGTCAAGAACCTGATCCTGCAGCAGTCGGTGATCGCGGGGGTGGGCAACATCTACGCCGACGAAGGGCTGTTCCTGGCGGGCATCCGCCCCACGCGCGCCGCGCGCCGGCTCACGCGCCCGGACTGCCGGCGGCTGGTGGAGGGCCTGCAGCGGGTTCTGAAGCGCTCGATCGAGACCGGCGGCTCGAGCATCAGCGACTTCGTCTCTCCCGACGGCGGCGACGGCGGCTACCAGGACGAGCGCCGGGTGTACGCGCGAGCCGGCCAGCCGTGCCGGGTCTGCGCGGGCCCGATCCGCAAGACGGTGGTCGGCCAGCGCGGCACGCACTACTGCCCGCGCTGCCAGAAGCGCTGAGGCAGCCGCTATCATCCGCGCGTGCAGATCGTCGTCCACTACGCCGAGATCGGCCTCAAAGGCCGCAACCGGCCCCGCTTCGAGCAGCGTCTGCGGCAACATCTGCAGGCGGCACTCGACGCCTGCGGCGGCGGCGGGATCTCGAACCTGTATGGCCGGCTGCTGCTCGAAACCGCGGCCGGGACCCCGTTCGACGCGCTGGCGGAGCGCCTGCGGCGCGTGTTCGGCGTGGCGTTCTTCAGCCGCGTCAGCTCCAGCGAGCCGACGCTCGAAGGCCTGGAAAAGCTGGTGGACGAGTTCGTCGGGGAGCGGGAGTTCGAAAGCTTCGGCGTGCGCACCCGGCGGGTCGACAAGCGCCACCCCTGGAAGTCCGAGGAGCTGAACCGTCTCCTGGGTGCGCGCATCCAGGCGCTCACGGGCGCGCGCGTGGACCTGAACCGGCCCGACCTCTGGGTCGAGCTCCACCTGCTGTCGCGGAGGGCGCTGCTGCTGCACGAGCGCGTGCCGGGCCCGGGCGGCATGCCCGTCGGCTCCGCGGGCCGAATGATCAGCCTGATCTCCGGGGGAATCGACTCGCCCGCGGCGTCGTATCTGATGCTCAAGCGGGGCGCCGAGCTGAGCTACCTGCACTTTCACAGCGCGCCGTACACCAGCTCCGCTTCGCAGGAAAAGGTCCGCGAGCTGGTGGCGCGGCTGGCGGCCTGGCAGGGGCCGGCGACGCTGCACACGATCCCGTTCGGCGAGCTGCAGCGGGAGCTGGTGAGCGAGGCGCCGGCCGCGCCCCGGATCGTGCTCTACCGGCGCTTCATGCTCCGGATCGCCGAGAGGCTGGCGAAACGGGAACGCGCGTTGGGGCTGGTCACGGGCGAATCGCTCGGGCAGGTCTCATCCCAGACGCTCGGCAACCTCGACACCATCGGCCGGGCGGCTACCCTGCCGCTGCTGCGCCCCCTGATCGGCATGGACAAGGCCGAGATCGTAGACCTCGCGGAGCGCATCGGAACCTACGAGATATCGATCGAGCCCGACGAGGACTGCTGCAGCTACCTGATGCCCCGCAGCCCGGCGACCTGGTCCCGGCCCGGCGACCTGGAAGCGATCGAGCGCGAGCTGGACGTGGAGGGCCTGGTCGAGGCGTCGCTCGCGCGCGGAACGCGCGAAAGGATCGACCCCCCCGCATGAACGACCAACCGAACGAAGACTACGAGCTTCTGGACGACTTCGAGAGTTTCTCCGCGGAGATCCGCGGCGGGATCGACGAACTCGGCTGGAAGAAGCCGATGGAGGTCCAGCGGCGCGTGATTCCGATCATGCGCGACGGCCGCGACCTGATCGTGCAGGCCATGACCGGCAGCGGCAAGACCGGCGCGTTCGGCCTGCCGGTGGTCGAGCGGATCGATCCCGAGCTGAAAACGCCCCAGGCTCTGGTCCTCGCGCCGACCCGCGAACTCGCCCTGCAGATCGAGAAAGAGGTGAGGACGATGGGCCGGGGGCGCGGCATCGAATCGGTGGCCGTCTACGGCGGAACCGCCTACGGGCCGCAGCTCGATGCCTTCGCGCGCGGCGCCCAGGTACTGGTCGGCACGCCGGGGCGCCTGCTCGACCACCTCGGCTCGGGGGCGCTCAAGCTCGACCGGCTGCGGGTGCTGATCTTCGACGAGGCCGACGAGCTGCTCTCGCTGGGCTTCTGGCCCGACATGAAGGAGATCCACAAGTTCGTGCCGCGGCGCCTGATCACCGGACTGTTCTCCGCCACCATGCCCCAGCGGGTGCTGTCGCTGGCGCGCGTGTTCCTGGACGATCCCGTCTACGCGTCGCTGGTCAAGCCGGAAGACCAGGCGCCGGCCGAGATCGAGCACTACCACTACATCGTGACCGCGCAACAGAAGGACAAGGAGCTGCTGCGGATCCTGCAGTTCGAGGACCCCGACTCCGCGATCATCTTCTGCAACACCCGTGCGGACGTGCGCTACCTGACCGCGTTCCTGCAGCGCAACCACCTCGACGCGGACATGATCCAGGGCGAGATGACTCAGGCCGCGCGCGAGCAGGTGATGCGGCGCATCAAGGCCCAGGAACTGCGCTTCCTGGTCGCGACCGACGTGGCCGCGCGCGGCATCGACATCAGCGATCTTTCGCACGTGATCTCGTACGCCGCGCCCGAGTCTCCCGAGATTTACCTGCACCGCACCGGCCGCACCGGCCGCGCGGGCAAGCGCGGGACCGCCATCTCGCTGGTCTCGGGGCTGGACATCGGCAACTTCCGCGCGCTGCAGCAGATCAACCGCATGGAGATTCCCGAGCGTTCGATTCCCAGCGACGAGCAGGTCGGCAGCCGCACGCTCGCGCGCCTGGAGGTGCTGCTGAGCCACGAGTTGCGCGAGCTTCCGGAGCGCGAGCGGCGCCTGCGCCAGGAACAGCACCTGCCGCTGGTCCAGAGCCTCGCCTCCACCCCGGACGGACAGCGCCTGCTGTCCGCGGTGCTCTTCCAGTGGCTCGACCACCGCCACGTGGCCGCCCCGGAGGGTCCAGAGGCGGCCCGCGCCGAGAGCGCCGGGAACGCCGTCCAGGCCGCGGAAGCGAGGGACGAAGACGAACCCAGACCCAGGCGCCGGCGGCGGCGTCCGCGCCGCAACGGCTCGGGGCAGGCCTAGGAGACCCCTTCGCCGGCGCCGGCCGGGTCGCTTCGGTCCGCTCCCAGCTTGACGCAGTCGGCCCCGATGGTGCGTTCGCCCGGGAGCGTCTGGCAGCCCAGGTCCAGAAAGCGTCGCATGCGGGGCACGCGCTCGGAGCCGCCCGCCATCAGGCGCTCGAAGGCGGCCTGTTCGGCCAGCAGGCCGGCCGCGACGTCTTCGCCCGCGGCGTCCATGACGGCCTTGGCCTGGGCGATCGCCTTGGCCGGAAAGCCGGCGATCCTGCGCGCCAGGCGCTCCACGTAGGCGCCGACCGTCCCGGGCGGCAGCGCGCGGTTCACCCAACCCAGGCGCTCGGCCTCCTCGGCGCTGAAGTCGTCGCAGCCCAGCACGATCTCGCAGGCGCGCGCGCGGCCGACCAGACGCGTCAGGCGGTAGGTGCCGCCGGCGCCGGGCAGGATCCCCAGGGCGACCTCGGGCTGGCCGAAGACGGCCTTGCCCAGCGCGGCGAAGCGCATGTCGCAGGCCAGCGCGAACTCGCTGCCGCCCCCGCGCGCGAAGCCCTCGACCTGGGCGATGGTGACCTTGGGCATTTTCCGCAGGCGCTCCAGGGCGGTGTGCGTGAACGGCAGCTCGACCGGCTCCGGGCGCTCCCTCTCGGGCATCTGCACGATCCCCTCGACGTCGCCGTGCGCGATGAAAAAGTCCGGGTCGGCGCTGCGGAAGACGGCGACGCGCACCGAGTCGTCGGCTTCGAGTTCGCGCGTGCAGGCGTCGATCTCGCCGAACAGCTCCCCCCCGAGCAGGTTCATGGGGGGAGAATCGATCGTGACGAAGGCGACGCCCGCGTCGCGCTCCACACCCAGTCGTTCGAGCCCGTCGTACGCCATGAGAATCCTCCTGCAGCCGTGCCCAGAGGATTCTATCCGCCCGACTCCGAAGACTCCGAACGGTTGCGGACCTGCAGCAGCGGGGCGCCGCTGCGGAACATGTAGCAGGAGTTCTCGGCACCGCCGAGCTGCAGGAAGGAGGGGGTGCGCCCGCCGCCGATTCTCTCCCCGCGCGCGTAGAAACGGTCCGCGAAGGCGGCGGTGCACTGCACGAAGCCCGGCGCGAGCTGGAGCAGCGCGCCAGCGAGGAAGGCGTTTTCGGGCTCCGGACCCAGCAGGTCGAGGACGCGCCGGCCGAGTCCCGGCATGATCCGAGCCCCGACCAGCGGCCGGATCTCGGGCGTGCGGTCTCCCCACGGGGCGTCCGTCAGGGTGCCGTGCGAGCGCTCGCGCTCCCAGGCGCCGACCCGCTGCAGCTCGAGCGAGTTCATGTCCAGCTCCGCCAGGGCGCGCACCTCGCGGTGTTCCGCCAGCACCTCGAGCGGCTGCCGGATTTCGCGCAGCGGCGTGTTGTGGAAGTCGTGGTGCTGGACCGCCAGCAGCAGCCCGCCGTTCGGCGTGGCGGAGCCGTCGACCAGCACGCTGCGGCGATACAGCGTCTCCCCCGCAGCGCGCGGCCCTCCGCGAGCCTCTTCCAGGTCGAGCGCGCGCGGCAGGGCCGAGGCCATCGACTGCAGCAGTGTCAGGACGTGCGAGCAGCCGCGCGGTCCGCCGTAGAGCTCGCCCAGGCGGCGCGGGAACGCCGCGTCGAGGCGCTCGCCCACCAGCGCCTGAAGCAGCCCGGCCGGATCCCGGCACGATTCGCCCCGGCTGCGCTCGGAGGGCTCGACCGCCACCGACTCCTGGGTGACGTCCAGCTTCTCGAGCCGTCGCGTCCCGGCGTCGACCTCGGCGTCGACGCCCATCAGGTGAATGATGCCCGCGGTCTGCATGTCGTCGCCGAGCATGGGCGTGAAACTGCACTTGCGCAGGTCGATCAGCCGGCCGCGCGCGCGGATCCGACCCCGCGGATGCTGCGAGACGAAGCTGGTGATCGAGCGCGTGTGCAGCGGGTGACCTTCGACGGGCAGTTCCACGGGGACTCCTGAGCTATGCGCCTGCCGGACGACCGCCGCCGTGCGCTCGCGGCTTCAGGCGGGGGTGCGACGGCGTTCCGCGCGGGGACGGGCTCGCGGTGGGGAGGAGCGTCCGGTCACCGGGCCGGGGGGGGGCGCCCGGCGGGGTCTCGGACAGGTACATGGCAGAGGTCCAATTATCGAGCCGGGGGGGCGC